>CAYJOZ010000120.1:0-4043 GCA_964371925.1 uncultured Treponemataceae bacterium
GGTTGTTTTTATTGTTCCAGATATTGTAAAAGGTGGATGCCAACCAACTAGCCATAGAAAAGTAACAATAAAAGCTTGTTTAGATGAATTATACTCTGTTGGAGTAGAGAAAAAAGATATTCTTATTATATTTTCTGGTGGTTTACATCCAAAAACAACACTTCCAGAAGCTAAGGCAATTTTAGGCGAAGAATTATTTAATGAGTTTTATTATACAAACCAAATCATGAGTCATGACAGCGAAGATTATGATAACTTAGTTGATTTGGGAACAACAGAACGTGGCGATCCGGTCATTATGAGTAAATACGTGTTTGAGTGTGATATACCTATCTTAATTGGTCATACTCAAGGTAACCCTTATGGTGGATATTCAGGTGGTTATAAGCATTGTACAACAGGTATAACTCACTGGAAGTCAATTGCAAGTCATCACGTGCCAAAAGTTATGCACAGACCTGATTTTACTCCAGTATCTGGTAAAAACATGATGCGTACAAAGTTTGATGAAATTGGTATGCACATGGAAAAACATATGGGGCATCCATTTTTCTGCTGTGACGCAGTATTAGATACAAATGCACGCCAAATAGCAATTTTCAGTGGATATGCAAGTGAAATGCAACCTGCTTCTTGGAAAGTTGCGGATAAAAGAACGTATGTTCATTGGGCAGAAAAGAAATATGATGTTGTTGTTTTTGGTATGCCTCAGAATTTTCATTATGGTGATGGAATGGGAACAAACCCTATTCAGATGATGCAAGCCTTATCTGCTCAAGTTATTCGGCACAAACGTGTTTTGAGTGATAATTGTGTTTTCATTGTAGCAAGTAGTTGTAATGGATATTTCCATGATGAGCGCTGGCCATATTTAAGAGAGCAATACACAATGTTTCAACAAGATTATATGAATACATTGCCTGATATGAACCGTTATGGTGAATATTTTGCTACGCACGAAGAATATATTCGTAAATATCGCTATTGTAATGCATTTCATCCGTTTCATGGTTTTTCTATGATGAGTTGTGGGCATTTGGCGGAACAAAATACAAGTGCTATTTACATAGTCGGTGCGCAAGAACCAGGCTTTGCTCGCGGAATGGGTCTCAAAACACGTGCTACTTTCGAAGAAGCCTTAGAAGATGCAATGCGCAAATATGTAGGACCAAATCCTAATATTCTAGCTTTGCCTAAAGCGTATAAGCTTGCTGCGGTTCATTTATGTATGAAAAACGAAAAATATGATGGGACAAACGGATTGGAAGGAAATCTTTCAGGTTGTTGTTAATATGTGTAATACATATTAAAGATATAAGGAGGAAAATATGAAAACAATTAAAATGGCGAAAGTGTTTTCAGTGCTGTTTTTTGTTGTAATGGCTTTTGGAATGATCTCATGTGCTCCAAAAGAAGAAAGTGTTGCTGTGTCAGTTCCAACTGATAGCAACGGTGTGCCACTGGCAGGAGAAGATTTGACTTGGGGACTAAAACCTTTTGAAGAAAGGCAAACTATTAGTATTGGCTTTTTTACAGGTTCACCTCTTTCATATCCATATTTGTTTGCAGATAAACTTGGCGTATTAGATGCACTCAATATCGATGTAGAATATCTTACCTTTACAAATGGCCCTGCTATGATGGAAGCAAATAGTGAATGGGATATTGCTTCTTGCGGTCTTGGTGGTGTTGCAATTGGATTAACAGGCTACGATTTTAAATTAATTGATATTAATGACTCAGAAGAAAACATGGCAATCTTTGCACGTGCAGATTCACCGATCGCAAAAGATCCTACAAATCCTGATGTTTGGAGAGATGCTTCTTGTATTTACCCTGCTGGTACAACGGCTCAAGCTGTATTGGCTCAATATTTAACTAGAATTGGTCTATCTCTTGCAGATATTGAAAGTATTAGTATGGATAATGCAAACGGATTAACTGCATACAATGCTAATACCGGTGATGTTCTTGTTTGTTGGAATGCTATAGCGCTTGCTGCAGAAGATGCAGGTCATACTCGCATAACAGACTCAGGTCAACTTGGTATGCCTTTCCCTTGTGGAACTTTTGCACAACCAGCTTTACTTGAAGATAATTTTGAATTAGCAACAGTAATAACAGCTGTTTTCCATAAAACAGTTGAATGGTTGTATGAGTCAGATGAAAATTTAAGAATTAGTGCAGAATGGTATCTAGAACACTGTGACGAAGAAGGCTTCTTGGCTAATGCAGATATTGCACAACGAACAATGGAATGGTACAGAGGGGACACTGTAGAAGAATATGTAGAACTCTTTACAGAAACTAGCCCAGATGAAGCAGGCATCTTTACAGAACGTGAATTATTGGCTGCTGAAATTGACATTCTGCGTGGATTTGACTTCTTCGTTGGCCAAGGAAACTACACACCTGAAGAAAGAGCTGAATTCTTAGAAGTGAGAAAAGTAGACAACTCTGTCGCAAAAGCAGTAGACGCTTTAATTAATTAGTCATGCTAATGCAAGAAGATGTTCTCATCTTCTTGCATATATTTTTTATTTATATAATCAATTACATGTATTACTGCATAAGGTGTAATACATGTAATTGATTATTCCAGAACAAATGAGGTAACAATATGAGTGATTCAATTCACGTTACTAGTAATGAAGAAAGAGTTGCTTCCGTAAAAGCGCAAAGGTTAAAGTTTACCTACCGTAATGCATTGCTTTCATTTTCAGGAGTGATGCTCTTTTTTATTATATGGGAAACTCTCGTACTTACAGGAATGGTTGACTCAAAGAAATTAGTAGATGTATTAGAAGTTTTTAGATTATTTATTACAAAATTAACAGATACAAAACCCGACGGCTCTGTATTATTAGTACATGTTTGGTCGAGTTTAGAAGTTGCATTAATAGGATTTTTACTTGCAATTGCTATAGGAATACCCTTAGGGTGGCTTATGGGTTGGTATAAAGGTATTGATGCATTTATGCGTCCGATATTTGAAATTATACGTCCTATACCTCCGGTATCTTGGATTCCATTAACCATCGTATGGTTGGGCATAGGGCTTCCTGCAAAATCCTTTATTGTATTTTTCTCTGCATTTGTGCCATGTTTAATTAATTCTTATACAGGAATTCGGCAAACAAAAGAAGTGTTAAAAAATGTAGGAAAAACTTTTGGGGCATCATACTTTACTGTTTTTTGGAAGGTTGGTATCCCTTCATCGTTGACTATGACTTTTGCAGGTGTAAAAGTAGCAATTGGTAATGCTTGGGCAACCTTAGTAGCTGCAGAAATGCTTGCCTCTGCAAGTGGATTAGGCTACATGATTATGATGGGTCGATCTTATGGCAGGGTAGACTTAGTTATTCTAGGTATTGTAGTCATTGGTTTACTAGGTGTAATCATATCAATGCTAATAAATGCATTAGAGAAATTTATATTAGGATGGAGGACTGCATAATGATAGTAAAAAATCAGGAAACAATGAGTCCTTTGGAAATAAGAGAATACAGGCTTAGTATTCTCTATAAAGTCTTACCTATAATCTCGGTACTTTTACTTATTGGGCTATGGCTTTTGGCTGCATCATTTGGAGTTAACTTTCCATCGCCTTCAGAGGTATTAGAAAGAACTATACGATTATTTACAAAACCGGTTAAGAAATTAACATTGATAGGGCATGTTTTGGTTAGTTTGAACCGAATTGGTTTAGCGTTGTTATTTAACTGGACATTTGGTATTGCGCTCGGTATTCTCCTTGGTTGGAATGTAAAAGCACGCGCTTTTTTTGGACCTATGTTTAATGCATTCAGGGCTGTTCCACCGTTAGCATGGATTCCTCTGATTACATTATGGTTTGGGATTGGTGAGTTTCCAAAAATATTGATAGTAATTTTTGGTTCATTAGCAAGTATTGTAGTTAATGTTCAAGCAGGCTTAAGTACCGTTGATAAAATGTACTTAGATGTTGGAACTGTTTTTAATGCCTCTCCAACACAAAAACTATTTAAAATAGCTATTCCATCTTCTTTGGATGCAATCTTCGC
>CAYJOZ010000120.1:4053-5733 GCA_964371925.1 uncultured Treponemataceae bacterium
AACCTCTACAAGTGCAGCTTGGATGGTAGTTCTTGCAGCTGAAATGCTTGGTGCTGATTCTGGCGTTGGATTTTTGATTTCTAGAGGTATGGATTCCATTGATATGCCCCTAGTTCTTACAGGAATGATTGCAATTGGTATTGTTGGAGCTATTCTTGCAATTATCACACAAGTAGCAGAGAGGATAATATGCCCGTGGACGAAATGAAAGTAATGCTTAAGCTTGATGGAATCTGCCAAAGTTATGTGGTAGATGATTCGATCAAGGATGCTGTAGAAGATGTAAGTTTTGATGTATACAGTAACGAGTTTTTGGTAATATTGGGCCCTGGCCACTGTGGAAAAACCGTTACTATGAATATGATTGCAGGGATAGAAAAACCTTCAGCAGGGAAGATTTTTTTAGATGGTGAAGAAATCAAAGGTAGCGATAAGCGAATAGGAATGGTTTTTCAAACTCTTAATCTAATGCCCTGGAGAACTGTAATGGGTAACGTTGAGTTTGGGCTAGAAGTAGAAGGTGTTTCAAAAGAGGAACGAAGAGCGGTTGCACAAAAGTATATTGATCTTGTAGGATTAAAAGGCTTTGAAAAATCTTATCCTCATCAGCTTTCAGGGGGAATGAAGCAACGTGTAGGAATTGCACGTGCATATACAAATAACCCTGAAATATTACTGATGGATGAGCCTTTTGGCCAATTAGATGCTCAGACGCGGTATGCAATGCAAGAAGAAATTCTTCGCATTTGGGAAAAAGAAAAGCGTACAATTATTTTTGTTACAAACAATATTGAAGAGGCTGTCTTTTTAGCAGATAGAATAGTTTTGCTAAGTAAATGTCCTGCTAAGGTTAAACAAATTTATGATTTAGGCAGTTTGGGACGCCCCCGAAATGCAACTTCGCCAGAATTTTTGCGAATACGTTCTGAGATTTCGCAGAATACTGATCTTGCACTGTAATTAAGGAGGACTTGTGCTATGAGTGTTAAGGATGAATATAAAGTAAAAGTAGAAAACTTAACAAAACATTTTGGGCCTCTTCATGTACTTGATGATGTTTCTTTTAATGTAAAGAAAGGTGAGTTTGTGTGTGTTGTAGGGCCAACTGGGTGTGGGAAGACTACTTTTTTAAATCTATTAACTAGAATTTACACTCCTACAAAGGGGGAGTTATATATTGATGGTGAGCCAGCAGATCCAAAGAAACATGGGCTTGCAGTTGTTTTTCAAGAACCATCATCAATGCCTTGGTTGACAGTAGAGCAGAATTTGCGCTTTGGACTTGAAATTAAGAAGTTGCCCAAAGAAGAAATCGATGAAAGAGTTGAGCATATCATCAAACTTTTAGGTCTTCAAGAATTTAGAAAGCGATACCCTCATCAGTTATCTGTATCAACAGCTCAAAGAATTGTTATTGGTAGGGCTTTTGCTTTGCAACCAGACTTGCTTTTAATGGATGAGCCTTATGGTCAAATGGATATTAAATTACGTTTCTACTTAGAAGATGAAGTTGTTCGCTTGTGGAAAGAAACTGGAACAACAGTAGTATTTATTACTCATAATATTGAAGAAGCCGTATATTTAGCTGACAGAGTCATAATCCTTACTAATAAGCCAGCAAAAATAAAGGAAGATATTCAGGTTACCCTTGATCGTCCGCGTGATGTAACATCTCCAGAG
>CAYJOZ010000121.1:0-5731 GCA_964371925.1 uncultured Treponemataceae bacterium
TTCTTTCCATACGCAAAAAACCGCTTAGTTTTATCATGTCAAAATCTTCTAAATAGGTTTTACCGTATTGCTTTTTGTACTCATCAAAGAAATAATCTTTTGAATATTCTTTTTCTTCTTGTATGCAAAAAGATACATAGAGCATAGAACAAGTAGAGCACTTTCTTATTGTTTTGATAGTATCACGAGCTACTACATGGTCCACTATGTTTTTTTCGCCGCATATCGGACAATCGTATTTTTTTGCATTATAAAAAGAGTATATTTTCTCTGCCAAAGATTGGTTTGATATATTACAAAGCAATGCTTCAAGTTTTTTTGATGTAAGTGTTTCAATTCTTTCAAAAAGTCTCTTGAAAGTTGCAACAGTGCAATCTTTTTTTTCAATACATTCTAGGTTATACTTTTTTGAAAGTTTTTTATGTATTGGACTTGTTGCAACAGTAATAATCTTACATCCAGCATTTATTGCTTCAAAGGCAGTAAAGCCAAAATGGGTTATAACCAAGTCGTATGCTTGTATGTTTTCGCGTAGGTTTGGTATTGGATTTAGCAGTGTACAGTCTACTCGAATACCAGTATCTAAAAATACTTCTTGAAGTATGTCATAAATCCTTTTAGAAAACCCTGCGGGGTCTTCACCACCAATGCTCACGAGTACTTTCTTTATGCTACTTACAGTCCTTTTTGGATGCTGCGGTAAATCTAATAGAGATGGATTAAACGAATTAATAGTGTCACTTACATCTAATGATGGAAGTATGTTTAAGATGTAGTCTATATTGTTTCTTTGCAGACATCCTTCATCAAGGGCAATGACTGGGGCAAGAGAGAACATTTTTTCAAGGAAGTCATTACTACTTTTAAATGCATCAAAGATAACCAAAAAATACTCACGCTCTGTAGGTACTTGTGTAATGAGGTTATGATTTTGTAAAACATTTGCTTGTAGTGCTTTTTGAAGCTCTTCGTTTACATCAAATGAGGGCGAGGTAGTTAACAAAATATCTGAGAGTATTCCATATTTTCTTAAATCTTTAATGAGTGTAAGAACTCTTCGAATATGTCCTGTTCCACACCCAGTTTTTACTGCTGGAACAAATAGAAGCGGTTTTTGAACCTCTTGTGAATCAAGGGCTGCAAAAATTTCAGATGACGCATAAGGGTATGTGTAGCCACCCGCTTTTAGGTATTCGCTTATTCTTATAGCTCTTCTGTAATCTGAAATGGTGTCGACAGTGGTACGATAACTAATTGCATCATTTTCATGTGTCCACTGTAAGGGAGCAGTCTTAAAAATAACATTAAATACATCTTGATGATTATACAGTGCAGGCCCAACGTGTTCGTGATCATATGCATCCTGTGTAATCGTTTTTGCTTTTTGTATTGCATGAGCAGAAAAAACTTCTATGCCACTGCCATGAGGTAAACCGCTAAATGCAAAATAGTCACAACCATTTTTAGTAAATTCAAGTAAACTTTCTCTACCTGCTTCATAAAATAAAAAGGGATTATCCGCTGTAGCACGCAATATTGTATCTGCTCCAGTTTGCTTTGCAAGTAAACAATATCGCTCTAATACATCATCTCTTGGGCCAGCAAAGCAATTCCAACCTTCTTCGCGTGCAATTTTTGAAAGAATTGGATAAGAATCTTCATCACACGCTACCCAGTATTCATCTACAGTAATTTTTTTTAATGTTATAAGAGCACATCTAAATATTTCCTTATTTTCGAGCATTAAAAGTGCTTTATTGGGCAATCTAGTTGAAGCGAGTCGACACTGTAAGGCAATTATAGTCATGAGTCACCAGCGGTCAAAGTTGATTCAAATAATGAATTCCAATCTGTAGTAAATCTGATTACATCTGTTTTAAACCGGTAACGATTAGTTTTAACCCATGTTCTCGCATCTTTAAATACCTTTAGGGCTTCAAAAGGCGTGTCTGGATATTGTTTACAAAACATAAAAAACTTAGAAATAGGTATATATGAATAATCATTACAAAACGATGGTGCACAATTTTTAAGAAAAAACCTCAACTGAGTAATATCTGCTGTGCTATCTTCTAATGGTATTTCCTCTTCATACCGTAGTTTAAACTGCGACGCTATTCGAATTTCTTCACCCCAAAGCCATGCCCTCAAGGAGAAGTCTAAATTTTGCCAGTAAGGATTCGTGATTGTATAATCAAACCCACCGAGCTGTTCAAACTTTTGGCGATTATATAAACCCATAAAATCAAATGGGTATACAGTTTTTTCTCTATCGCGCAAAGGTAAAGTTGGTGTAACCGTAAAATGACCTTTTTCAATTGTTGGTGACATTCCTATTGGCAATGTTTGTAAAGTCGATGATTGCAAAAAGGGGGCTACACATAGCATTTGATCAGCTGCAAGCTTTTCAAATAATGATTGATTAAAAATAGTACTTCCAATGTGAATATCATTCCAAATTACTAAGGCATAGTTCATACTGCATTCACTCATACCAATATTAATCATATCGCCTATGGTAAGTTTTTCCTGTGGAACAATAAATTTTATTTGCGGATGCCTCAGTGAAAAATCTTCTAAGTTATAATTTAATCGGGTAGTCTCAACTGAAATAATCTCTGCAAAACCTATTTTTAAAAGGTTATCAATATTTTGCTGTCTATAATGATTACTTCCCCTATTAAGCAATATAAGAGAACAAGGAAGTTTTGCATCAAGTGCGTATACTTCAGTTGAAATATTTTTACCACCGAGTACCGTTCTTTCAATGTGACGTTCATTAAAAATTAAAGGTATAGTATTCATCGCTTGCTCCACACTGCCCTATATATTTAACATCTAGTTGACTCACAAGATTTTTTTCACCCCTAGCCCACACAGTTGATAGCTCTTCTTCAAAAGCATTTCCTAATACTGCAGATTCTGATTCTTGTAAAAAGGCTGCAGCTTTACAGCGAACCACGGTTCCATCAAATAATATATTCATATCTCTTTTAATGTGCCAACATGCATAACGCTTTGCAGGTGAAAGATCTGCGGGGCGCTCATCTTCTAACAAACCTGATAAATGATCAAACTTTTGTACGATTAATTCACCTGTTCCATCTTTAGTCCATGTTCTAAAAAAGCCTTCAAGTTGATCTTCATTACAATTCATTCGAACAAATTGCGGATACACAGCATGCGGGAAAGCAGATTTTAAAAGTGCAATGGCTTCCACTCCGTGTTCAAAATCACAAGAAGTATCTTTTCTCAAGTGTACAGAGTTATACATAGCATTATCAGTTGCATCTAAACGTATTATCCAATTAAGACTTCGCTGACCGTTCAAGCGTACAGGATTATCTCCCACAATTGCCTTTATATCGGTCACAAGAGGCTCTGTAATGTTTAAGCCATTCGTTTCGACAATAAGGCTCAGTTTTTCATATTTAAGCGTTTCTTTTAAAAAATATAGTATGTCTTTATGATACATTCCGTCACCTAAAAATGATACACTTATGACAGCATCATCTGAAAAATCCACAATTTTCGAGATAAGTTTTTGATAATTTTTTATATCCATTAGGTTGTCACCAAGGCTTGGCTCATACACTGTTTGAAGATTTGTTGAGGAAAAAATCTGTATATTATAAAAAGCAGGTAGTGTGCGTTGAACAGATGAAGAGCGCTCAGCAGCAAAAGAAAGCTCATTTGCATCATGTATAATGTTTTCTGCAATATCAAATAAACGCTCGCATGCCACCGTATTACGTTTATTCGAACAACAAAGCTGTAAGCGCAAATAACGCCAATCGGTGTCTGAAATATACGTTTCTATCTCGAATGAGTTTATATCTGTTTTTATAAGGTTAAATACAGAATCACGTTCTATGGTCGCACTTTCAAAACCCTTTGTTTTAGCTATGTGAATCAGAAGCTTGATTGTTCCTGCATGAATAAGTTCTGGAGCTAATCCATATGGATAGCCTTCTGCAAATGTATATTCAGCCCTATAATCTTCATGATATTCAATAAGTTTTTGTGTAAGGTCATAATTGAGGAATGGACAATCCGCCCATGCAAAAATAGCATACGTTGCATTATTTGCTTGCAAAAGACTGTCTATTTTTTCAAGCAAGGAAACAAGATTTGTGTTTCCATTTTCAGACACCATTTCTGCAGTAATGATTTCGTAGGATTTATTTAATCCTTTTGCCCAATCTATTGCCCTATCTGTTGCTGATTGTTCATTAAACTTTTTTTCATGTGCAAAGCCGTTTTGTGACGGGTTATAAAGAATTACCATATGTTTCATATTATCATACTATCGGAAAATTTTCTATAGTCGTGAAGATATATATTTACAAATATTTTATCTTGACCTTTGCAAGATTATAAGATAGTATTTCTCTAGTTTTAATTGGAGGAATTCGCATCCTCCCTGATGCGCCGCTAATGCGGGATTTAATTGGAGATTTATATGAAAAAAGAGAACATTGAATATATTTGTGCTCATCTAGGTGAAGAAGAAAAGATATTGGGAGCAGTTACACCACCACTTTTTATGAACTCACTTTTTGTCTTTGATACTATCGAGGATCATTTAAATTTTGATTCAACGGGTGAAAAAAAATACATGTACACTCGAAATGCAAATCCAACAGTGGAAGTTGTTGAAAAAAAACTAGCAGCCATTGAAGGAGCAGAAGGCTGTGCATGCTTTGCTTCTGGAATGGCAGCAATCACAACAGCAATTATGCACTTTATGAAAGCTAAAGACCACATCATTACAATAAAGAATGTGTATGGACCTACAAGAACATTCATAACTGAAAATATGGTTACACTTGGGATGGAACATGATTTTATTAATGATAACGATACGGACGGTATTATCGCAGCAATCAAGGCGAACACTAAAGTCATTTACCTAGAAAGCCCATCATCATTGGTATTAGAAATGCAAAATCTTTCAAAAATAGTAAAGGTAGCAAAAGAAAAAGGTATAGTAACAATCATAGATAATACATGGGCCGCAGGAGTATATCAAAAGCCATTTGATATTGGAATAGATGTTAGTGTTCATACATTATCAAAATACTATGGTGGACATTCAGATGTTGTTGGGGGCTGCGTTTGTGCTTCAAATGAAATTATTTCTGGTATAAAAGCAAAAGGTCGAGAATTATTTGGCGGCATTTTAGGGAATTTTGAAGCATGGCAAGTACTTCGTAGCATAAGGACATTTCCACTACGTCTTGAAAAATCTTCCAACAACGCCCAAAAAGTAGCAGAATATTTAGAAACAAAAAAAATCATAAAACGCCTTAATTACCCTGGGGTTAAATCATATCCACAATATGAATTAGCGCAAACACAACTTACAGGAAGTTCTGGGCTTATGAGCTTTGAGCTTGAATTAAGCCTTGAAAAAACGGTAGAATTTTGTAATAGAATGCAATTATTTCAAAAAGGTGTCTCTTGGGGCGGCTTCGAAAGCCTTTGTATAATGCCATGCTATAAACTAACAGATGAGGAAGCAAAAGACAGGCATGCTTCAAGAAATTTAATTAGACTATATTGTGGACTTGAAAATGCAGATGACTTAATTGAAGACTTAGAAAATGCATTTTCTAAATGTTAAAAAAAATTGCGTTTAAGCTTGTGCAACAGCTCATTAGGGCGCTCCACCGCCTTTAGCGGTGTCGGGTGCTTTGAAGTACTCCGCGCATCAAAATGATGCTTACGG
>CAYJOZ010000122.1:0-5721 GCA_964371925.1 uncultured Treponemataceae bacterium
TAATTTTTTCTTCTTCGTCGGCTTCTTTAAGAGTTGGTGTTTCGCCTGTTGTTCCAAGTGGAACCAAACCATCAATACCTTTTTCTAGTTGGATTTGTACTAACTTTCTAAATCCATCAAAATCAACCGACCCGTCATTGTTCATGGGCGTAATAAGTGCTGTAAAAGCTCCTTGTAACTTTGCCATTAATAGCTCCTGAATAGTAGACACTTCTAAAAACTTCAGTTTTTTGAAGTGTTCCTTAGATGTAATTGCGATGTTTGTAAGATATATTTTGCAATTTATATTACAAACTCGACAGTAACAACAAAAAACCAATTTGTTTTTTCGTTGTTACGAAAATATAAACTAGATAGGATTATGACAGAAAAGAAGAAAAAGTTCAAGAGGGGTATTGTATTAATATGTAGTATTTTTGTATATTTATGCAATAAAACTAATAATAGTATCTTGATTTTATATTTTGATGTAGCTATAATGACATTTTAAGAGGTAAAAATATGAAGACTCTTAGTGGCATTCTTTTGCTTTGTAGTACTACATTTATCTATACAAGTTGTATTGAAATCTTTAACTATGTTACAGTTGATGAAGATAGTAATGTAATAACTTCTGTACAGTTAGTTATAGACAAAAAAATGTATAATCTATACGGGCGTGGTGCAGAAAACCCACCCTCTATAACGGATGTCCATTATGGAGACTTACAGAAATATATCAGCTCTTTTGAAGCACACACAGAAACAGACTATGTTCTGCACAATAAAATTACTCTACCCATACACGAACTAGATACTATAAAGCAACTACGTTCGTTCTCAGATTTGTCCCCATTTATTATTCAAAAATCTGATGATTATTATACCATTGACTTTAAGTACGGCCTTTATAACCCAGAAGATTTCGACACTGCTCTGGAAAAAAATATCTTTGAATCTTCAACGTATACCATAATTGTGTCTAAAAAGTACATAAATACTATAACAGATGTATTCATTCAAGAAGAGGGTGTAAACAAAAAAAAATCACTGCAATTCTTTGACTTGACTGACAGCTATCTCATATACGTTCCACTAAAGCTATGCACGCCATGGGCTACATTGACCATACAATAAACATATACAAATATCTACAAAAATAAACTTGAATGTTTCTTTAAAATGCTTTATAATGAAAAAAGATATTATGGAAAAATTTGATTGCATAATAGTTGGCTCAGGTCCAGCAGGACTTGGTACTGCCTTTGCACTATTAGAACAAAACAAAAATAATAAAGTTCTCATTATTGAAAGTACAAAAATTTCATCTGGTGGTCTCAGAAATGACTGTAAAATGAATTTTACTTTCCCAGTTGGTTTTCCATATGAATACTGGACAGAGGAAAGTGCAGCAAGTTATCTTTCACGGGTTGAAAATTTCTTAAAACCAAATATCCTAGATAAAATCAATGTAGATACATATTCTAAAAGAGCTGAAAGAATAGGCGTTAAACTTCTTCAAATTAGACAATCTCATTTAGGAACTGATGGCGGAATACGACTTATAAAAGAGCTGACATCTCAACTTGAAAATCAGGGTGTTACACTCGCATTTAATGAAACTATGCTAACTGCGAATAAAAAAGCGCATACAATAACAACAGATAAAAGGGAAATTACATATAAAAACTTAGTTTTGGCACCAGGGCGGCATGGATTTGATTTTTTACGTAAAACCATGCATGACTTAGATATTCCATATAGTGATAATAGTATTGATGTAGGAATACGTGTTGAAACAAAGGAAGAGCACTACCCTATTGTAAAAGATTACTACGACCCTAAATTCATGTTTCCTGAAAATACACGAACATTTTGCACAAATTCAGGGTCTGCACATGTAGTCCAAGAGAGATACGATGGAAAGCATGGTGTCTATTATAGTGTTAATGGACATGCATATTCTGAGGACCGTCCATCAACTGGACTCGTTAATTTTGCCATGCTACGATCAGTTTCATTTACGGAACCGCTTGCTTCTGGTCAAGACTACGCAGAATACTTAGGTGCACTCGCAATGCTTACAGGTGGCGGGCATCCTATCATGCAAAGAGTTGGGGACTTTAGACTTGGCAAACGAACGACTTCTAAAGGGCTAAATACAGACCTTTACGATTTTGAGCCAACACTAAAAAGCGCAACTCCTGGTGATATATCACTTGCAATGCCTGCAAAGTTTTTACAGTCTATTTGGAAAGCACTTAAGAAACTAGACACAATAATACCAGGGATTTTACATCCAAGCACTATTATGTATTATCCCGAAATAAAATTATACGCCAATAAACCAATTTTTAAAAATGAATACTTTATGGCTGAAGAAGATATCTATCTCATTGGAGATGGTGCAGGTACCTCAAGAGGAATAACCGCTGCTTGGGCTTCTGGTATGAGAGCTGCAGAAGGTATTAAAAAAAGGATGGCTCAATGAGGGTAACAGGTGGAGCACTAAAGGGTCGAACAGTTGTATGCCCAGACGGGGTAATCAGGCCAGCAATGGATAAAATGCGAGAATCATTTTTTTCAATTCTTGGCCCTCTTGATGGGAAAAGCTTTTTAGATATGTTTTCTGGAAGTGGAATAATTGCATTAGAAGCTGCATCTAGAGGTGCAGAACGAATTGTTCTATGCGAAAAAGACAAAATCAAGGTTGATACCTTGTTAAATAATATAAAACCAAGTGAAGTAGATTTAGGAAAAAAAATCGAATGCAAATTTATGGCGGTAGAACTTTTCTTAAAAAGATGCAAAGAGTCATTTGATATTATCTTTTTCGACCCACCCTTTCCATATAAATTTCATGAAGATTTAGTGCGAATAGTTGATAATCGAAAACTGCTACATGATACTGGTATTTTATTAATACATCGCCCTCAAGAAAGAAAAATGGCCGACCAAATAGGATTATTAAAACGAAAAGATACAAGGACATATGGACATTCCATTTTGGAATTCTATACTTATTAATTTATAGAGAGAAGAGAATATGAGCACAAAGGTTACAGAAATTATTAGATCTCATAAATCATCTGGTGGGTTTATAAAAACTTCCGATTCTCCTCTCACCGCGCTTTCGGCAGAACAAAAGGTAATGCTAAACCGTAAGGGCAATATGCTTTTTAATGAAGGTGACTATAACGGTGCTCAGCGCCTGTTTATAACAACAGGCTACACAGATGGACTTAACAGAATTGGAGATATATATAAAAAAAATGGGGATGATTTATCTGCGCTAAAATTTTACCTACTTGCGCACAATACAATGAAGTCGGAGCCAATACTTGAAAAAATTGCAAGTGTGGTTTCTGATTTTTTAAAGGAAGATGAAGTATAATTATGGATGAAAAAAATATAACTGATAATAATGCGATTGAAGACACTAAAAGTAATGAGGATTTTTTATCAGATTTATCAAAAAAAGGATATTCTCTTTTAAAAGATAATAACATAGCTGAGGCTGAAAGTGTATTTTTTGAAATACTCAAAACATCAGAGAATAATAATTATGCTCTAGTTGGCTTGGGCGATTTGGAACGTAAGCGTCGTAATTTTAACAAAGCAATTGAATATTATGCATTATGTCTAGAACATTATCAAGATAATAACTATGCTTTATTTGGACTTGCAGACTCATACCGAGCATTAAATAAATTAAATTTAGCCATCGAATATTGGGAAAAATACTTAGTTATGGACGAAAAAAATGTTTCGGTTCTCACAAGAATCGCTGACGCTTATAGAAAAATCCATAATCTAGAAAAATCGAAAGAACTATATTTAAGAGTTCTAGATATTCAAGAGGAAAATGCATACGCACTTATCGGCCTTGGAAATTTGTTTTATGATTTTAAAGACTATAAAAATGCATTATATTATTGGTCTAGGATGATGGACATTACTGAAGGCACCAGTGATATTCGTGTATTGACATCAATAGGAAATTGCCACAAAAAACTTAAAGCATATGATCAAGCTATCCATTATTTTGACGAAGCGCTAAAAATTGAAAATAGAAATTTTTATGCACTATTTGGGTTAGCTGATTGTTATAGAGGAAAGAATAACCATCAGCAATCGGTTGAATGTTGGAATGCAATTTTAAGTTTTGATCCAAATAATAAGGTCATTTTAACTCGGGCTGGAGACTCATATAGAAATATTGGTAACCTTGATGATGCATACAAATGTTACAGTAAGGCACTAGATATAGAATACGATGTTTATGCAGTTTTTGGCCTAGCATTAATTGCAAAAGCACAAGAAAACTATGAAGAGGCAATAGTAAGCTTAAATAGACTCATGCAAACAAACTTTAATAATTATAGAGTATGTATAGAATTAGCAGATTGCCACGTTAATTTGAATCAAAAATCACATGCCATTGAGGTACTTAAATCTGCAATAGAGTCAGGCTTACGTAGCCCAGATATTGCAGATTACTTAAAGAGGTTACAATCATAGTGTGTTCACCAATTAGTAATGACGCAATGACGGGAATGCTTCCAGAAGAAATATCAAAACATATTTCAGGTGCTCCTTCTTTTACATCTAAACAAATCTTTAAATGGATTGCAAATGGTGCTTTTTCATATGATGACATGACAAATATTTCTCTTGCACTGAGAAAATCTTTAGATGATACGATGCCTCTCTACTCTTCAAAGCTTAATAAAGTTTTAGAAGATCCCGATGGAACCATTAAATTGCAAATAGAACTTTGTGATGGGTACATGATTGAAACAGTTTTACTGATAGATACAGAAGGAAGAAAAACTGCATGTGTATCGTGCCAAGCTGGTTGTGCAATGGGCTGTACATTCTGCAAAACTGGTACATTAGGCCTTGCAAGAAACCTAACAACTTCTGAAATTGTAGAACAATTTTTTTATTTAGAGAAAACTGCAGGAACTCTTCAAAACATTGTATTTATGGGGATGGGCGAACCCTTAATGAATATTGGTGCAATTAAAAAAGCATTGGCAATTTTATCAGATAAAAATGGCCGTAATTTATCGCTACGGCGTGTAACACTTTCAACTTGTGGAATAATAGATGAGATATATAATTTGGCTGATAATGGGCCGACAGTAAAACTAGCGATATCTCTTACAACGGCAGATGATGCTTTACGCAAAGAAATTATGCCAATAGCAAAAGGGTATACATTAGCTGATCTATCAAATGCAATTAGTTACTACAGCGATAAATCAGGCAAAAGATGTACCTTGGAAATCCCTCTTTTAGGTGGAGTAAATACAAGCGTTGACTGCGCAAAAAAACTTGCCACATTTGCAAAAAAACTACCTGTACATATTAATCTAATCCCTTGGAACCCTGTCGATGATATCGATTATATTGAACCGACACGAAAAGAAGTTGCTATATTTCAAAAGTTTCTTGAAAATGCTGGACTAAATGTTACCGTTCGCATGAAACGTGGGCGAAGTATAGGTGGAGCATGCGGTCAATTAGGGAAAACTTAATAGTTTTTAGTGTTATACTCGACTTTTTGATATCATACAATAATAAATATAATTCTCACCTATAATTATAACATTCAGATAAAAAAATATTGACTTTATTTATAAAAAACGGTATATTCATTGCGTTAGTTATTAAACTAATATATAAATTTTTATTCATTAAGGAATGAACATGAAAAAACTTTTGACAGTATTATTG
>CAYJOZ010000123.1:0-5711 GCA_964371925.1 uncultured Treponemataceae bacterium
CCCTGCTGAAAATATACCTCTAAGTGAGCCACCCTCTAAAACTAAACCCGCCATGTTATCTTCCTTTTGAAACCATCTATGTAGGTATACCATGTATTGCAATGATTTACAAGCACTAAATTCAAAATTGACAGTAATGTTACATCATATTAGATATTAGCCAATGCAATTTCGTGTTCTTTTCTATTTTTTTATTTTAGTAAAATCTTGTAGCCTAAAAAAAGTATTTCCACTAATATAGCTCTCCGATGGCGAATAGCAATATCACAGCATTATATTAGACATATAAACTATAGCCTCTTACAGACTGCGACTGCGCTTTAATGTAATAATGCATATTTGATTGCGATAAAACTGTGCGTAAAAACGAAAGTGCTATGTTTAGTATAACCAAGGTAAATATAGATTGAAATATTTCAGAAATGAGATTATAATAGTATTAGGTGTATATGTTATACAACAAGGAGAAATATATGCTTGCAATAGAAAGACACGAAAAAATACTAGAATTTTTAAAACAAATAGATCCCATTACTATACGCGAGCTTAGCCAATTATTGCAAGTATCATCAAATACAATACGCACAGATGTAGCGGAACTAGAAAAATCAGGAGCAATTTTAAAAGTACACGGCGCTATATCATTACCGACATCTAACCTAAATGCAATAAAAAATGACATTGGTATTCGCTATGCAAAAAATATCAACGAAAAAAGGCTGATTGCAACAGAGATAATGAAAACAATTCCAAAGGACACTGATTTCTCCATGTTTATAGATTCATCTACAAGTGCTTTGGAAGTAGCGCACTTGCTCTCGAAAACAAACATTCAATGCACGATAATAACTCATTTTTCAAATATTGCACAAATACTTGGACATTTGCAAAATATTTCGATAATTTTTTGTGGAGGCAGTTGGTGGGGCTGCGAGAACTGCACGATTGGAACAGAAACTGTGACCCAATTGGATTCATTCAAAAGCAATATAGCGTTAATTGGATGTACATCATTAGACTTAGAAAACGGAATATATAATGGAAATATCGAAACAGTGCCAGTGAAACAAAAAATGATTGAAAATGCAGAAGAGACATGGCTCTTATGTGATAGCTCCAAGTTTGGCTACCCTTCTTTACAAAAGATTTGTAATTTTGATGCTATTAGCAGGGTATTTACCGATAAAGAGCCAGAAAATAAATGGAAAAAATTCTTTAATAAAATGAATATTATACTTCATTATCCTCAGTAAAAAAAAGCAGGGATTACACGGTCTGTATAATCCCTGATATTATTTTATTCAAAAAAATTATAAACACATCTTAAAAATATTTTCTACATCAATTGGTGTCATTTTCTTGAATCCATTTCGAATACCATTTGGACAAGATTTTATCGCCATTTCTTTAAAATACGTATCGTCGATACCAATATCTGTTAAGGTACTTTGTAAGCCGCAAGTATTAAACAAGAAATCCGAAAGCATTGTTATACTTTTTTTTGCAACGTCCATAACTGGAAGATTTCTATCGATACCAAACACATTTGTACCAAACTGATAAAACTTGGGCGCATTTTCTTCATCGAGGATATACTCCAACCATCGAGGAGTGATAATTGCAAGTCCATGTCCGTGTGTTATATCATAATAAGCAGAAAGCTCATGTTCTATAGCATGGCAACTCCACGCTTGGCTTTTTCCTGACTCTATAAATCCATTTATAGCCCAAGAAGATGCCCACATTAGATTTGCTCGAGCCTCATAATTGTCTGGCTCGCGTAATGCTATTGGAGCATATTTTATGACAGTCTGCATAATGCCTTCCATAAAAGTGTCTAGCATAAAAAAACTATCATCCATGTTAAAGTAGACCTCAAATACATGGCTCAATATATCTGCCGCTCCTGAAGCTGTTTGGTACTTATTTACACTATAGGTAAGCGAAGGATCTAAAAAAGAAACCTTCGGTAACATACATGAAAATCCAAAGGGTATTTTTTCTTTTGTAGAAACATTAGAAATAACAGCACCACAGTTCATGTCAGATCCAGTAGCTGCAATAGTTAATACAGTTACAATAGGAAGAGCCTTTTGTGATTCTGCTTTACCTATAGTCAAGTCCCATGGATTTCCTTCATAAAAAGTAGCTACCGCTATATGCTTGCTACAATCAATAACAGAACCGCCTCCAACTGCAAGTATCACATCTATCTCATTCTCTCTACATATTTCACTACCTTGAATAACGGATTCCACACGTGGATTTGGATCTATTCCTGAAATTTCAAATATATTCATATTAGAAGCTTTAAGTTCAGATATAATTTTATCATATAAGCCTGAACTTTTTATGGAGCCCCCGCCATACGCTAAAAGAACATTTTTACCAAATTGGGCCAATTCTTTTCCTAAATTACTTTGTAATTCATTTTTACCAAAATACACTTTTATTGGCATATCATAAACAAAATTCTTCATAGCTTCTCCCATTTATTATCAAGAAATACATTGCTGTAAATCTTGATAATAAAATTAAATTTGTTCTTATTTCTTAACCGTATAAACTATGTTTCCAAATTCGTCAGTTGCATCCTTTTTAAATTTAGGGAATCCAAAAAGAATTGCTAATGCACCACATAGGATAATTAAGAAACAGTACCATACATACGGAATAACATTAATTGGGGATAAACCTGCGAGAGCTGCAGAAACCAGTATTTGTCCACCAAATGGGCAAAGGCCTTGGAATCCGCAAGAGAAAATATCAAGCAATCCGGCTGTTCTTCGAGGGTCGATATCAAACTTAGTACCAAGTTCTTTTGCAATAGGACCTGTCGCAACAATCGAAACGGTGTTATTACCAGTAGCAAAGTCAAGAATAGATACAAGCCCACCAATACCAAATTCCGCACCTTTTCTAGTTTTGATATTTTTAGTAAGCGATTGTAAAATCCATTCAACACCACCATATACTTTCATAAGTTCTGTAATACCACCAACAAATATAGTGATAATTGCAAGATCTTGCATCCATCCCATACCTTCTTGAATTGTAGCAAGCATTCCCGCAACATCAAAAGTGCCAAGTGCTAACCCAATTATACATGCTGCTGCTACACCTGCTGCAAGCACTGTAATTACATCAAGTTTTAAGAAAGCTAATACTACAATCAAAATATATGGAAGTATAAGAATAAGATTGTAATCACCACCAAGATTTGCTTGATCTACAGAAACAGGCACAAAAGCTAAAATTATGAGTGTCAAAATAACAGCAGGTAAAACTATAAAAATATTCGCTTTAAACTTATCCATCATATTAACATTTTGTGTACGTGTCGCTGCAATGGTTGTATCAGAGATAAGTGAGAGATTATCACCGAACATTGCACCCCCAACACCAATACCCTTCTAACGGCCAGGGGCGGCACCAATTTGTTCTGACAAACCTAATGCAACAGGTGCAATGGCAGTAACCGTACCCATAGAAGTACCCATAGCAAAAGAAATTGCGCAAGAAATAATAAAGATCCCTGGTAACAATAATTGTTTTGGAATATAGTTAAGACCAAGGTTAACGGTCGCATCTCGTGCACCAATAGCAATTGTCACAGAATAAAATGCACCTGCTAACAAGAAAATTACAATTAAGAGAATTAATGTTTTTTCTCCACCGGCGGTACAAAAAGTATCAACTTTTTCCCAAATGGACATTTTCTTACCTTTTGGATTAAGCAATAAAGCATATCCAGTTGCAAGAACAAATCCTACGAGCAATGGCATTGTTGAAAAATTACCTGTAACCAATCCGGGTACAGCTATAAGCAATGCGAATAAAATGATTGGTGTTAAACCTAAAAAATTAGGAATAACTTTTGAGTTGTTGTCTAGTTCCATAAACTATCTCCTTCTTTGTTGTCTATAATTAATTAGCCTGACGTGTCGGGGCTATAATTAATTCACGAATACATGTATCTTGTGGTAATTCAAATGCAAAGAGTGTTGCCTTTGCCACATCTTCTACTTTGACAATCATATTGTCAACGCTTTTCTTCCATTCATAATAATCAGCCTTAGATTTTTCATCCACAATGTGTGAAATTAAATCTGTTTCTACTGCACCAGGAGCCATAGTAATTATTCTTACATTTGCATTTGCAACCTCCCAACGAGCATTGTCTGATATACCGTGAACAGCGAATTTTGTTCCTGTATATACGGTGTGGTCTGCATATGTTTTGCGCCCAGCTAACGAACTCATGTTAATAATGGTTCCCCCCTTTCTTTCAACCATATCCTTTAACACCAGATGCATACCATTGAGAACACCATGCACATTAATGTCTATCATATCTTTCCATTCTTTTGGATCTTGATACGCAGGGTGCCCTAAACGCATAATTCCTGCATTGTTAATGAGACACTCAACTTTCCCATATTTTGCTTCTGCATCTTTAATAGCATTAGCAAATGCGTCTATATCTGTCACATCAACGGCCTTACATATTGTGTTAGGCAAGTTCATTTTCTCCATTAAATCCAATCGACGCGCAATCAAAAGCAATGGATATCCATTTTTCGAAAAGAGTTCTGCAATAGCTTTACCTATACCACTGCTTGCTCCCGTAATTGCAATTAATTTTTTCAATTCTTCCTCCTTTAAAATTAATTAAATCTAAGATTTTCCTCTAAAACTGTAGTTTTCGAGGTTCCCGATTATAAAAAACTTATAACCACGTTACATAAAGTTTATTTTCGTGGAGTTCCATGTCTCCATTCATACAATTCATCTAAATTCTTATCAGACATAGAACTAACACTACCCATAATTTTTGTATTTAAAGTCATTTGCGCTGCAGCTTCTAGAACTTCAAGTTTATCAAAAGCAGAAAGTAATGTAGGGCCTACAGTAGTAATACCATGATTTTTCATAACTGAAATATCGTTTTCTTTTAAGCTTTCGGCAACTATTTCTGCGAGACCTTCTGATCCCATTAGCGAATAGGAAGAATAATGTATCTTCATAAGAACTACATAGGCTTCCGCTGTCAAATGAATGTTTATTTTTTCATCCATGGCAGAAAAACTGGTTGCTGTTACAGGATGAGCATGCACTACTGCTTTTACATCATCTCGTACTTTATACACACTTAAATGAGCTCCAGTTTCAATGCTTGGTTTTAGATGAGGAGTCAAATTCTCTCCATCTATAGTCATAAGTCCTATTTGATCTGCTACAATTGCACCCTTATCTAAACTAGAAGGGGTAATAATTACATGTTTTTCATCGAGTCGCATACTCAAATTTCCACCAGAACAAGTTGTCAGTTTTTGTGCGTATAGACGCCTCATAAAACTAGCTAACTCTTCTCGCTCTTTTAAACAATCTTCATAATTCATCTTAATTCTCCTATATTGCTTTTTTCATTAGTGTACTTCTGTAATCCCATGCTTCAATGTAATTTCTCTGAAGCATCTTATACAATGTAAAATATTTTTCATATGTGCTAGTATTTTCTGCTACAGGATGAATGGTAGAATACTCACCTTTAAATTTTTTGCTTGCTTCAGTAATATCTGTGAAAACACCTGCTGCAATTGCAGCAGAAATAGCTGCACCTTTTGCCCCAAGTTCCTTACATTTCTCTATAGTCACCTTACTTCCAAGACAATCTGCAATAACTTGCACAAGTATGGGGCTATTTGTTC
>CAYJOZ010000124.1:0-5700 GCA_964371925.1 uncultured Treponemataceae bacterium
CATCAGGGTTGGCAGTTAATACAGCCTCGTAATTTACACGTGAGTCTTGACCAAAAGCAGGAAGAGATTGTTGTTCTTTTGCAATAAACTCCATTTCTGCATCATTTGGCTTAAAATTCCATGCAACCATTTTTTCTGGAGCAAGCGTGTATAAAAAAATTGTCCCTATTGGATTTGTTGAAAACACTGAATCAATTTCTGTTGAAACTACAACAGAGCGCCCTGCCATATCTTCAATAATCCTTGAACCTTCAATTGTTGATGTTTCGGTTCTTCCACCCGCAAAAGCATTCATACACAGAACCATAGCGAGAATCACTAAAAATGTTTTTTTCATTTTATTATCCTTTTTTTCTTGACAAATATATAAAACAGCGTTATTCTTTTATTAGTATAACGCTGTTTCTATGATAGCATTACTTATACAATACGTCAAGAAAAAAATTGAGATTTCATGAAAACAATGCAACAAAATAAAACTCAACTAAAAATTATCGTACTACTTTTAATCTGTCTATTATTTGCCATTATTTCACTTTCCTTTGGATACTATACAGTCAGCCTTGAAGATACACTGAAAGTTTTATTTTTTATGCAACCAAACGATCCTCAAGCACAAAACATTATTCACCATATCAGACTTCCGCGCGTTTTCGCATCAATTCTTATTGGTGCATCCCTTGCCGTTTCTGGAAGCGCTTACCAAGGCATGTTTAAGAATCCCCTAGTGTCTCCTGATATACTGGGTGTTTCATCAGGGGCTAGCGTCGGCGCTTCTATTGCAATCCTTACCGGTCAGAGCCTTATCGCAACCCAAATTACTGCTTTTATTTTTGGGCTATGTACCGTGTTCATTTCTTATACCATTAGTTGTAAATCAAAGCTCAATCAAACTGTATCGCTTATTCTTTGTGGCACAATGATTGGTTCTGTATGTACATCAATTGTATCAATGATAAAATATACTGCAGATCCAAGTGACAGTCTTCCTTCCATTACCTTTTGGCTTATGGGCAGTCTTTCAAAGGTGCAAGGCCACGGAATTATATTAAGCCTTATTCCTATTAGCATTGGTATAAGTATTCTCTTTATTGCACGATGGAAATTGAATATTCTTATGCTTGATGATGAAGAAGCTAGAAGTTTAGGAATTAATCCAACGAAATGGAAGCTGATTATTATTTTTGCATCTACACTACTAACATCAAGTAGTGTTTGTTTGGGAGGACTTATTGGATGGGTAGGCTTAATGATTCCCCATATAGCACGTTTTTTATTTGGAAGTAATTATCGTTATTTGCTCCCCTCTTCTATGATTCTTGGCTCGCTATTTTTACTAGTTATTGATACATTTATTAGAACGGTATTTCAGTCTGAAGTTCCAATCGGGGTTTTTACGGCTATTATTGGCGCTCCCTTTTTTATATATCTCATTACTACGCGCTCTAATCAAGAAGGCGGAAGCAGAATATGAACGTGCAAATACAAAACATAAGCGGTGGATATGGAAAAAAAATGATTTGCAAAAACATTTCATTTGCTATAAATAAAGGTGAAGTTGTTTGTGTAGTAGGACCAAATGGCTCCGGAAAAACAACTCTTATAAAACTAATACTTGGTTTAATAAAAAAAGCAAATGGAGAGGTAGTAATAAACAACCGCGCATTAGACACATACTCGGTGCGTGATGCAGCAAAGCTTATTGCCTATGTTCCTCAACAGCATAGCTTACAGTTTTCACTCTCAGTTTTTGATGTGGTACTTATGGGAAGAACAAGTTACATTCCAAGCTTTTCTTTTCCCAGTTATAATGACGAAGCATACGCCCTTACCATACTAGAAACACTGCAATTAAGCTCTATTGCCTCTATGCCGTTTAATACCTTAAGTGGTGGACAAAAACAAATGGTTCTAATAGCACGTGCATTATGCCAGAATCCACAAATTCTTGTAATGGATGAACCAACATCGAGTTTAGACTATTATAACCAATCGCTAGTGATAAAAACAATTCAAAATCTTTCAAAACAAGGGTTTTCAATATTGGTTACAAGCCATAATTTAAGCCAACCTTTTTTGTACGCACATCAAGCATTGTTACTAAAAGAAGGCTCTTCATATGCTTTTGGTAAAATTCGTGATGTTATTACGAAGGAAAGCCTTACACAAATTTTTGGAATCGATATGGATGTACTTTCGACAAATGATAGTAATGGGCTTACAAGAACTTTTTGTGTTCCCCTATAAGTAGAACACAGCTTTATTGATTTTTACAAAAAAAAGAGCGATATAGGGCTTTTTACATTGAAAAAAATAGGAAAATGCTGTATACTATCATTTGGAGAGTCACGTGAAAAAAATACTTATCGCATCTGCAAATGTACGCATAAAGAAAGCAATGGAACGTCTACAGAAGAAATATGAGACCTATTTTGACTTTGATTTTTGTATAAGTACCGAAGAAGTAATTAGAACTATCTACTATGAACTACCTGAAATTAAAATTATTGATTTTACATCCTCTCAAATAAAATGGCGAAAAATTTTACATGCGATTGGGGAAGACCCATGGCTTCACAATGGTGGTATTATTGCAATAGCAAAAGACTCAGCACAAGTTCATATGATTGAAAGCTTAAAAAATAGCAATATCATGTTTGTGCAAACGGTTAACGGATTTATAAAAAACTTTTCTAGCCTTTTACGTATACTACTACAAAACCAACAGTTCTTATATAGTCGAGGAATCCAAGATGAATTTGGCGAAAAAGAATCTTGGTCATTCACCAGTAAAAACAACGCTTTTGATATTCAAGTTTACACAAGCTTTCTTTTAAACTATCTTTACAGCTCAAACTATATTGATGAGGAAACTCGTTACAGATTACAAACCGTTCTTATGGAGCTTTTATTCAATGCCCTTGAACATGGGAATTGTGGAATTACATTTGATGACAAAACAAAGTGGCTTGAAGAAGGTCGAGACATACTCGACCTTATTTCAGATAGAAACAAAGATCCTGTAATTGCGAAAAAGCGCATTCACATTACATACACGCTAACAAAGGCTAAATCTGAATTCATCATCCGAGATGATGGTGATGGATTTGACTGGAAAAAGCGTTTAAATGCAAAGGCAACGGTAGGCATGCACGGTATGGGTGTAAAAATCAGCCAAAAATTTGTACAAAATCTGCGATATAATGATAAGGGAAATGAAGTTCGTTTTTCTATACAAAACACTCAAAACAAAGTTAATACGGTTCCTCTCATTATTTCTCCTTATACAGCAATAGAATACAATGATAAAGAAGTTGTATGTAAACAAAACGAGCCAAGTAACAATATTTACTTTATTGTTTCTGGGCGCTATGCAGTATATGTAAACAGAAAACTAGTGTCTGTTTTAACTCCAAAAGACATGTTTATTGGGGAAATGTCATTTTTGTTAAATGATAGACGTTCTGCTGCAATTTTATCGGTTGGAAAAGGTCGTCTCATTAAAATCCCAAAAACAGCTTTTTTAAATCTTATACGTAAAAATCCGCATTATGCAATATTTTTATCAAAACTTCTTGCTCAACGCTTGTATAGACAAACACAAAAAAGCTTTGGTGCTCAAAAAGGCTAATTGCTCGCCCGGTCACTGGAAAAGGAACAGACTTTTTCAGTGACTTACATTGCTCACGTATATTTTTGTCGTTGGGTTTGAATTCGGTTGTAACTCTATTCTATGCTTTTCAAATTCTCGTATTTCACTTTCATCATGCGTAACATGGAGAATGGTACTCTCTCCTCGTTTCGCAACTTCATCCATAAGAAGTAAAACTTTTTCCCGCCATTCATCATCTAAACCATGGCATGGCTCATCGAGTATAAGAATGGGCGCTGACTTTACCGCTGAGCGCAAAATAAGTAACAAGCGTTGTTCTCCATAAGAAAGCTTTGCAAAGTTCTCACGTTCCCGCCCTTCAAAGCCACCTAAGTGAAGCCATTTACGAGCAAGCTTTTGCTCTATAGGAGAGCGCTGCTCATAGAGGCCTATTGAATCATGAAAGCCTGATAATACGACTGCCTCTAAATCTATTCCGCCGAGCATTTTATATTCTACATGTAAACGATAAGAGACGAAGCCTATTTGTTTTTTTATATCCCAAATAGTTTCGCCTGTTCCGCGTTTTTTTCCAAACAACCAAATATCATTGCAGTATACTTGCGTGTTATCGCCGGTAATAAGTTCAAGAAGTGTTGTTTTTCCAGAGCCATTTGGCCCACGTATAAGAGTATGCTCGCCTTCCATCAAAGTCCAGTTAACGCCCTGCAGTACCTTATTATCACCCCAGCCGACATTAACATTGTTAAAGCGTATAAGTTCTTTTTTTTCACTCTGCAGTTCATGATTATGTAATGTTGTTTCGCTTTCATCAGCTATATTATCAAATTCAGCTAAAAAATTCTGATTACTTGTAGCGTCTTCTTTGCTATGTTCGCTTTTTCGTTTTTTAAGGATGTTTTCATATTCAAGTCGACTACCTACAAATGATATGGAGTCAGCAGAAAACTCAATAATATTTTCAATTGAGGGACTGCAATCAATAAACCTTTCTACAGTAAGAATAATGCGTCTTTGCTTTTTACGTACAAGTAAATCAACATAGTTAAAAAATGCCGTATGTGATTCTACATCAAGGCCTGCAAATGGTTCATGCATAAGCATAAGATTATGAGTTTCTAACAACGCCTTACAAAAAAGAGTACGCCTCATTTCACCTGTTGAAAGATACTTTAAGCCCCTTTTAAGAATATGCGTAATACCACAAAGCTTAACTAAGGGATGATTTTCAAAATCTGTACTTTTTACAACTTCACTTAAATATTTTGAAACGGTGCGCCCTACATCTATACCGCCTTCTACAAATTCGCTATCATCATTTTTTCGCTCTTCCAAAATTACACTCGTTGCAAGCTCTAATGAAACAAGGGATGCTTCTTTTGAAATGAGTGAGTTAAAAAATGCTTGTTTTGTTTTTGTAGACTTTCCCGTTATGCACCAAGAGTCCTTGGATGTGAGAAGCTTTTGAGAAAGGTCATGTATTGTTGGAGTGTCGTTTTTTTTAATATTTTTTTCCGCAAGAATTACTATAGATTAACACAGATTTTTTTTTTTAATTATAAGTAATACCCTATCTTGATTCATGGCGTAATTTATTATAAAATGACGCCGTAGAGTTGTACGAATAAAAGCAAAAACATACAGAATTTTTAAAGAAAACATAAACCCTTACGACGGAGGTTGATGAATGAGTTTTGATCTAAATGACCCAAAATGGCATTTTATTGGTGCTTTATTAATAATTTTTACTATTTTCTTTATTCTCATAGCAAAGCTTTATCGTTTTATAATTTTTGTATCTGCTTACTATTTATTAAAAAAGAAAAAGAATGAATCATTATTATCATTAGGCCCGGATTCTACGTTGCTCTATTCGGCATCTGACGCGCCTTTAGGAAGTGTCAAAAACCTGTTAAAAAAGCATCCAGAAGATAAGAATTTGCGAGTTTATTATAAGCTTTTGTTATTTTATAGAATTCTAATACTTAGACCGCTGCTTTTTGCAGCAGGTCTCGGTCTCATTGTAATTTTTATATTAGTATTAAGAAGGTAGGAATGTTTTATGAAATATATTGATTATAAGATGT
>CAYJOZ010000125.1:0-5697 GCA_964371925.1 uncultured Treponemataceae bacterium
AAAAATACCTACAAAAGAGCGTATTTTAAAAGCAGCTTTTGAATTGAGTGTAAACTCAAGTATAAAGGCTGTATCTCTCAATGAGATTGCTAAAAAGGCAGGCATTGCTAAGCCAGGTATTTTCAGATACTACAAAAGTAAAGATGATCTACAAGATACAATGAAAGAGCGTTTTTTTGATGACTTTTGTACCTTAATTAGGGATCTTCCAGTAGAGGAAGGTTCCTTCAACGAAATAGATAAAAGCATTTTTGAAAAAAGAGAAACACAACTTTTAGAATGGTTTATCGAACACTATGATTACCTTTGTTTTTTTCTTAATACCTTAGTTGAAGGTGATGATTTCATTCCAACCTTTATTCATGAAATACAAAAACGTAACTTTCCCGAAGTGAAAAATAAAAGCCCTTCTCTTGAAAAAATGAATAAAAAAAATGTATCCGCAAAATTATATTTACGTACAACCGAAATATTCTTTTTGTTGGCGAGAGCATATATGATTTACGAATCACCAAAGGCGGTAGGGGATGGTAGCCTGTTTGTCTCAGGTATTATTTCATTACTTTCCGACGGGTGGAAAGATTTGGAGTCTATTTCTGAAGAAAGAATGAAAGAGCTTGAATCATTATGCAACTTGGATGAAGAACATTTTTTTCAAGAAAACAAAATGTTTCAAGCATTATCATCGCTTTTAGAAAACTATTCATTGACTGAAATTACCGTTGAAAAAATGGCTAGTGAATTGGGAATGGCAAAAAGCAGTTTGTATTCTCACTTTACACATAAAGAAGAGATGATAAAAACCCTCATAGGAAATGAACTAGTACTTATGTTGAAGACCATGCAAAAAATATTGCTGCATGGAAAAACATTTTCTGAATTTATTTTTTTACACATGCGTAGTCAAATTGAATATCTTTCAAAAAGGCCGAGTCTTGTTCCTGTATGTAAGAGGCTTTCCGTTCAAGGTTTTTTACCTGAAAAATTCTTAAAAGATTTTTTTGAAAATATGACAGAGGAAGAAAAAAAGGCCTTTGAAATAAAATATCCATTTTCTACTATTGGTTTTCCCATTGATGGATTCATAATAGGTGGGTGGTTTTTTTCACTATGCGTAACAGCCTTTAAGCTTGGAGATTTTTTTGACTTTACATCAAATGAAATTATGCATATTATTCGTGATTTTTATTCATATATGAAGGGTGGAGTAAAAATGTGCTTGACAGAGTAAAAAGGAAGGAGTAGAATAACATTTAGATAAATATCTAAATATAGTGTGGAAATTCTAGTAGGAGAAAATAAATGAACGAAAAAAGAAGAATGCTTTTTGTAACTATCTTGGCAATTGCTGTTGTTTTTCCAATGATGGCACAAGATTTGGGTGAAACCGTTTCGCTTACTGTAGATGAAGCGGTAGACTATGCACTTCAAAATAGTAAAACATTACAAAGTGCACAAATAGACTTAGAGATGAAAACGAGGGCAAAAAATAATGCTTGGAATGTTTTTGTGCCATCGGTACAAGCATTAGGTATTGGAAGTAGAAGTAATGAGTATTCAGACCCAACTGCAGGTTTAATTCCTGGAGTTCCTGCAGTAGAGCCAACAGAAATTGACCACTGGACCGTTCTTGGTCAAATAGATGTAAGTTTAAATTTAAGCCTTGCTCTTATTGATGGCATAAAAGCAACAAAAGCTAACTATGAAGCCGGCCTTATAACCTGGGAGCAAAGTGTAAAGGAAACAGAGCGCGATATAAGAAAAATGTTTTATGGCCTTCTTTTGCAACAGGAAAGTCTTTCCTTGCAACAACAAAGCCTTTTAAATGCAGAAGAGCGTGTAACACAGGCACAAATAAACTATAACAATGGTTTTATTCCAGAACTTTCTCTTTTACAAACCCAGGTAGCCTTTGAAAACCAAAAACCTCAAGTATTAAAATCTGAACAAGGTTTAATGCAACAACTTGATTTATTTGCTTTTATTATTGGTCTTCCATTGGGGACAGATATTGTGCTTGAAGGTGAAATAGATCCCTTGTTTATAGATGACTTAAATACCGAGATCTTAGTTAATGAATATCTTCAAAACCGCCTAGATATTCAATCTTTCTTGAAATCAAAAGAAATAATAGAAATACAGCTTTCAGCATTGGATTTTCAAACCTATACACCTGCACTTGCTTTAGGATGGGGATGGAATCCTATTGTAATGGATATAGAACAAAGTTGGGTTGATAGTGATAATATTATGGATAACGGTTCGTTAAGCATTACCCTCGCATGGAACTTAACAAACATGTTTCCATTTTCTGCAAATAGACAATCTGCAAAGGACTTGCAAGATAATATTGCTAAAATGAATTTGCAGTACGAAACGATTCTTCAAAATGCAGAAATGGAAATAACTAATCTTGTGGATAATCTTCAATACAGTGAAAGTGCTATTATTGCAGCTGGGCAAAGTATCGAACTTGCACAGAAATCTTACGATATGACAGTAGATGCATATGAACAAGGCGCAGCTGAATTATTGGATGTGCGGGATGCAGAGACACAGTTAAATCAGGCGAAACTTGGTGAAATGAGTGAACGCTATAACTATCTTTCAGGTCTTTTAGACTTAGAATATGCATTAAATACAAGCTTTGAAATTAAATAAGGAGATATTATATGTCAAAAAAAATGAAAAAAAACATTCCTTTAGGATTTTTATTGTTATTGCTAGTAAGTAGCATAATGTTACTTTCTTGTAAACCAGAAGTTAAAACAGAAAAAGAAGAAGTAGTTTTTGCGGTTAGCACCTATGAAGTTAGAAATACTTCTCTTGATGATTACCTTGAGTTTGGGGGAGATGTTGTTGCCTCTTCTAGTGTTGATATTTTGCCTGATTCTTCAGGAAAGCTTTCAAGAGTGTATGTTTCTGTGGGTGACTATGTTAGAAAAGACCAAGTATTAGCAGAAATAGATCCCTCTCGCCCTGGTATGACTTATTCAACAAGTGATATAAAAGCTCCAACAAGTGGAACTGTAAGCGCTTTTCCACTTTCAATAGGGAGTACAGTTGCCCCATCTATGTCTGTTGGAAAAATTAGTTCAACAGGAATGCTAGAAATAGAAGCTGCCGTTGCAGAGCGTTTTGTATCTCGAGTTGCTCTAGGGCAAAAAGCTGAGCTTCGTCTGGATGCATGGCCAAGTGATATTTTTATGGCAACAATTACAGAAGTAAGCCCCGTTTTAGATGCAGCAACAAGAACTATGGCTGTGAAACTTATTCCAGAAGATGTAACAGGGGAAAAAATTAAGCCAGGTATGTATTCGCGCATAAAATTAATTACTGAAGAAAAGGAAAATGTTTTTGTTGTTCCATATCACTCATTAATCGTAAGAGACGATGAAGCATTTGCCTTCATTGTTCAAGATGATGAAACAGTATTACAGCAAAAAGTTATTCTTGGGCTTAGGGTTGATGACCAAGTAGAGGTAATCAATGGATTGCAAGAAGGCGATTTAGTAGTAACGAGAGGACAAACCCTTCTTAATGACGGCACAAAAGTATCAGTTGTGTCTGTAGAAACAGAAGAAGGCGGTGAATAATGAACATTTCAAAAGTAGCGGTCAACAAACCGACTACCATTCTTATACTTTTTATCGTCTTAGCGTCATTGGGTCTTTATACGGCTCTTCGTTTGCCAATAGATCTTTTTCCAGATATTGAGCTTCCGTTTCTTGCAATTATTACAAATTATGAAAATGCTGGACCTGAAGAGGTTGAGAGGTCGGTTACACGGCTTATAGAGTCTGCCATATCGGGTATAACGGGGCTTAATGAGTTTACTTCAACAAGCTCGTTTGGTTCTAGTATGGTAATTATGGAACTGGCGTACGGTACAAATTTTGATACGGCAATAAATGAAATACGCGACAGGATAGAATTTGTAAAAGGAATCCTCCCAGAAGGAGCCGATTCTCCTACAATTTTTAGGGCAGACCCTTCAATGATTCCAATCATGTCGCTTGTTTTAACTGGAAATAGAACGCCTGAAGAACTCCTCCAATATGCAGAAGATACCATTGCTCCAAGTTTAGAGCAAATTGATGGGGTTGCATCTGCAAATATTATGGGTGGTCGTGATAAAATTATACGTGTAGACATTCCTAGAGACAGGCTTGAAGCATATGGTTTGTCCATTACACAGATTGCCCAGATGATTGGAGCTCAAAATATTTATGGAGCTGGTGGGCAGATTACCGAGGGCGATATAAATTACACTATTAATACTTCCGGTCAGTATGAAAGTATAAATGATATAAAAAATACCGTTATTTCCTATAAAATGACTGAATCAAATGGAACATCAATACCACAACTTAGGTCAATTTTATTGCGGGATGTTGCGGATGTATATGAAGGCTATAAAGATGAAACTTCTTTGGCATTCTTTAATGGAGAGCCTTCCGTATTGTTATCCATACAAAAACAAAGTGGGAAAAATTCTCTTCAAACAGCACAAGCAGTGTATGATAAAATCGAAGAATTAAAACCTTCTCTGCCTTTGGATATTCAAATAGAAGTTGGTATGGATACAACTGAGCTTATCCAAACATCAATTGACCAAGTTTCTAGCTCTGCTATGTCAGGTGCTATTTTGGCAGTTCTGGTACTTCTTTTCTTTTTACGAAGTATTAAAAGTACCGCAATTATTGCTATTACTATCCCTGTATCACTCGTTGTTACACTTGGAATAATGTATTTTATGGGCTTAACACTTAACCTTATGACTCTTGCGGGGCTAGCCTTGGGAGTAGGTATGCTTGTGGATAACTCTATCGTTATTTTGGAAAATATTTATAGCTACCGTGAACGTGGGGCAAAGGCAACAGTTGCAGCGATTCTAGGGTCTCAAGAAATGACCAGTGCTATACTATCCAGCACGCTTACTACAATTTGTGTTTTCCTTCCATTAATCATGTTTTCAGCAGAGCTTGAAGTAATAGGCCAAATGTTTTCAGGTTTAACATTTACCATTGTGTTTTCGCTCCTTTGCAGTTTGATTGTAGCGGTTTTGCTTGTACCTGTTTTAGCATCAAAATACTTAAAGTTAGAAAGAGCAGCGGAACTTCAACGTGTTGGTTTTTTTGGAAAGATCGATAGAGCTTTGGGATCTTTGTTTGAAAGATTAGACAATGCGTATGCGCGTGCAGTTCGAAAAGTGCTTAAGCGAAAAGCAGCATTAATTATAACAATTGTAATACTCTTTGGTGGTAGCTTGGCATTAATACCTGTCGTGGGATTTGAATTTATGCCATCCGAAGCATCAACTACAGTTACGCTTAATCTTGATATGCCAAAAGGGACAAGGTTAGAAGTTACTGAGGAAATAATACGTCAAATGGAAACAATTGCACTACAAGAATTAGAGGGTGTTGAAAAAACAACCGTTTCTGTTGGTGGCGGTGGCGGAATGATGGGTGGAAGCGCTTCAACCGACAGTGCAAGTATGGATATTGTACTCTATTCTTATGCTGATAGAGAAGAAGGTTGGGATAGTGATGTTTCTGCAAAAGAAAAAATCCGTCCATACTTTGATATGTTTCCTGGTGCAAAGTTCTCTTTTTCAGAAAATAGCTCGTTTGGGGGATCAAGTGGAGGGGGAGTTGATATTATAATAAAAAGCGACGACCTTGATATACTAAA
>CAYJOZ010000126.1:0-2001 GCA_964371925.1 uncultured Treponemataceae bacterium
GTAATCGTTACGGAGCCGATGGTGACGATGTTGTTATTTTTTTACCACCAGGTACGCGTGTAGTTGACGCAGAAACTGGTGTTTTTGTGTGTGAATTTACCACTGAAAGTGAAGACGAAGAATTTATTTACCTTAAAGGCGGAAACGGCGGTTGGGGAAATGTCCATTTTAAAAGCTCTGTAACTCAAGCCCCTCGCCGAGCAAATCCAGGCGGAGAAGGTGAGACAAAAAAACTTAGAATAGAGCTAAGTATTATGGCAGATATTGGCCTTGTAGGCTTTCCTAATGCAGGAAAATCATCCTTGTTAGACTTTATGACTAATGCACGTCCAAAAATTGCCCCATATCCATTTACAACAAAAATTCCTAATTTAGGTGTTCTTCATGTAAGTGATGAAGATTCTTTTGTGATTGCAGATATTCCTGGTATTATAGAAGGGGCTAGTGATGGAGCTGGGCTTGGAATTCGATTCTTAAAACATATTTCTAGAACTCAAGGATTAGCATTTTTAATTGATTGTTCTGATGATAATTATTTGGATGCTTATGAAAAGCTTCGTGAAGAACTTTCTTCTTTTTCAAAGCCTATCTTAAAAAAGCCTAGTATAATTTTATGTAATAAAATAGATGTCGAAGGTGCTGCTGTGAGAGCAGCTGAGTTGGCAGAAAAATATAGTGATATTGTTTGTTTACCAATGTCTGTTCATTCAAAAGAAGGTTTAGATAAAGTTAAAGCAGCCCTTATTTCACTTGTTGAAAATGGAGTACGGGCGCAAGGTGTAGGAAACTCTGATTCAGAAGTTGTTGTGAAAAAAAGTGATTTTTTGCAGGCTCGTTCTGAATACACGGAGGAAGATGACGAGATGGTTCAGTATCCTGGTAGTGAATAATGAAACTTGCAATTCTTGGTGGATCATTTAACCCTGTTCACATAGGCCATTTAGATTTGGCTAGACGAACTATCGAAGATTTTGGTTATGATACGGTGAGTTTTGTTCCGGCATATAATCCGCCACATAAAACACTGGCTGCTGGCGCTACAGATGAAGATAGATGTGCTATGTTGTCGCTTGCTCTTGCAGGTTGTCGTTCATATACTATTGAAACATGTGAACTTGAACGAAAAGGGACATCCTATACAATTGATACCGTAAAGTATTTATACGATAAGTATAGTAATTCTTTGACGGGTAAGATTGGTTTAGTAATTGGGGCAGACTTAATTGAAGGTTTCCATTTATGGAAAAATGTTAACGAGTTAGTCAGTATTACTGATGTGCTGTTGGCATTTCGGAGTGGAGTTTCAGAGAGCCAAAATTTTGATTTTTCATTTAAATATACAAAAATGAAAAATGCTTTGCTTGATATTTCTTCGCAAGAAATTCGAGATAGTATCATTGCATGTGGAAGTGATTGGGAGAAGCATGTTGCAAAAGAGGTTTATGAGTATATTCACGAAAAAAAACTGTATACCGCAAACTGAATCAAATAATACTATTGATGATGACTTAATAGAGAAAGTACGCTTGTACATTCTTTCATGCTTGTCATTGCAGCGCTATGAACATTCTATGAGGGTCGCTAAGACCGCTGAAATGTTGTGTGACCTTTATGGTGAAGATAAAAAGCTTGGTTTTTTGGCAGGCTTAAGTCATGATGTTTGTAAAGAAATGGATAGGCAGCAGTTGGAAGAAATTGCAATACATGTAAGTGGAAACCTTTCGGAAAGCGAAGCAAAAAAGCCGTCTTTATTACATGGAAGGGTGGGGGCTTATATTCTTGCGGAAAAACTTGGAATTTCAAATGAAGACTTACTAGAAGCAGTTGCCTATCATACATTCGGAAAGAAAAATATGTCAGGTATTGCCAAAATAGTATGTATAGCAGATAAAATTGAGCCTGGTAGGCCTTATGTGACTTCTTCAAAAATGAAGAATTGGTTAAAATTAGATTTAGATACACTTTTACTAACGGTTTTACAGGAAATAGTATCTGTTAGAC
>CAYJOZ010000126.1:2011-3449 GCA_964371925.1 uncultured Treponemataceae bacterium
AAACGGATGTAGTTTATTCAGAAGCCTTATGGATTTTCGAATAAACTCCTAAATAACTGGAGCGTTTACAATGTCAAAAAAAAAGTTATATCCTGGACGACATTTAATTTTTATTTCACTCATTGTTATCATACTTGGAGCAATGTTTTTAACAATATTCTTTGCGCTAAGAACAAATGTTGTTGAAGAAGTGTTAGAAAATGATCAGATTATTAAGCTGCTCTTAGTAATTGAAGACGGTGGGCATGCTATGTCGACTTCAATTCTTACGTATTACCCTGCTTCTCAAAGAGGAGCAATTATTGATATTTTAGGGCATACTGGAGGTATTTATTCAAGCTTGGGGCGTGTTGACAGAATAGATGCGGTATACTCTGAGAAAGGAATAAATGCCTATAGAGGCGAAATAGAAAAGCTTGTAGATACAAGTATTCCTTTTTCTATAGAAATTAGTTTAGAAGATTTTTCAGTCTTAGCCGACTTGTTTGGCGGGTTGGATGTCTCAGTTCAATCTCCGATTGATGATGTTATTGACGGTGTATATTATTTGCTGCCATCTGGGAATATAAAATTAGACGGAGATAAAGTTGTAACCTATATGACCTACAAAGGGTCTTTTGAAGATTCTTCAGCTCAGCAATATAGGGTGCAAAACACGATAGTATCATTTTTCAAGGCTTTAGATAAAAATGCAAGCAACATATTAAATAGAAATGCTTTTATGGTGTATGAAAAAAGAATGCGAGCGAATATTGGATCAGATGATTTTTATAATCTTATAGATATTATTTCTAAGATAGATGCAGAAAGACTTTTCCCGCAGGTCATTACAGGTTCAGAAAGAGAAGTTGACGGCGAAACGCTACTGTTTCCGTATAATGACGGGCAGCTAATTAAAGATGTGCTACAGCAAACTGTACTGGCGCTTGTTTCTGAAACAACTTTTAGTCGTATTTATGCATTAGAAATTCAAAATGGTACAACAGTTCAAGGGTTAGCACGCAATACGTCTAGCTTACTTAGAAGTACAGGTTATGATGTTGTAAGTGTAATTAATGCAGATAGAAGTGATTACGATGAAACATTTATTATTAATCACATAGGTAATGAAGAAGTTGCGAAAGCTTTAGGAGACTTTATACATTGCACCAACATAATAAAAGCGGAACTAGATACTTCTGTTTCTGAAAACAACCGTTTAGTTGATTATACGATTGTGCTCGGAAGAGACTTTGACGGTAGGTATGTACGTTAAAAATGGCTTCCATGCCATTTCTAACTACTCAGTTTGACACAGTCAAACTGAAGTATTAATGAGTTGAGTGCCATCCTTGGCACGATTTTATAGGTTGGGAAAATTTGACAAGATGTCAATCTCACCTATTGAGTTTTGCATTGCAAAACTCATGATGTTGTTTTAATTTCGCACCTTCCATGG
>CAYJOZ010000126.1:3459-5655 GCA_964371925.1 uncultured Treponemataceae bacterium
TATTGGCCAGAAAATCTAGCCATTTCTAACTACTCAGTTTGAGCTAGTCAAACTGATGTCTATTGAGTTTAGTGCCGTAGCTCGCTTATGCTTCCTGCTCTAAGTAGTAAAGCAAGAAGGTGTGACGGGTCCATGGCACGATGTTTGAGATTTTGGGGATTTTGTACGATGCTTAAAATTAGTTGATCCACGAACTATTAAAGTATCTTATTCAGAGAAAAACTGAATATATGAGAGATAATGAATGTTGAGGCGAAGATGACATCTCACCATTCACTTTGAGTTTGCATAGCAAACTTAGTATATTATGACGTTTAGTTTTGCCAAACGTCTTGAAAAAATCAAGTTTCAAAAACTGATGTTTTTCTATTTGATTTTTTATAGGAGATAATATGAAAACGAATGCAGAAAAAGCAGTAGAAATAGCAAATTTGCTTACAGATTATAAAGGACTTGATACAGCAGTATTAGATGTATCAAAGTTAAACTCATGGACAGATTACTTTGTTATAACAACAGTAAATAGTAGCGCTCATTGGAAAGGTTTGTACAAGCATATTAAAGATTATGCAAAAGAAAATGATTTGCAAATTCATGTGCCAAATAAAAAAAATCCCTCAGGTGATGATTGGAATCTCATAGACCTAGGGATTATTGTTGTACATCTTTTATCAAGTGATGCGCGAATGTTTTATGATTTAGAAAAACTTTGGCATGGTGGTGAACGTTTACTTTAAATCATAATGCATATCTGTCTGTATTATTAATATAAGCTTCTAATGTATCAGACAGATACTTTTTTATGAATAATCATCGTATTCGAAGTCATCATCCTCGAAATCAAAGTCATCATCATCTTCTTGGTCAAAGTCATCAAGGTTATTAAAATCATCGTCCAAAAAATCATCATCTTCAAAGCCATCGTAATCGTCATCGTCATATACATCGTCAAATGTAGATGTTAGGATTTGTGCATGTTCATTGCACATAGAGCCGCTGTCTTTCATAACAACCATAGAACACTTCCTTAAATTACTTTTAGTATTGTTTAAGAATAATCTTATATTTGCTTTCTGTCAACTATTTTTTTAGAAAAAATATAATTTTTTTAAAAAAAGTTCTAAAACCCTTTGACAAAAGTTTTATTTTTTGTATAATGTATACATGCTAAATAAAGTGGTTGTTCAATCGCCAGCAAAGTTGAATCTACATTTGAAGGTTCATCCAAGACGAGAAGATGGCTACCATGATATTGAAAGCGTATTTCAAGCGATTGATTTTTTTGATGATCTAATTGTAACACGAGCTGCTAAAGATGTCGGTTGCATAATAAAAACTTCATCAATTAAATTACCGATTGAGAATACTCTAACTGTTGCGTATAAAGAATTTTGTGCGTATACTGGTGTAGAAAATGGGGTTTACATCGAGTTAACAAAACGGATTTTTTCCGGTGCAGGACTAGGTGGTGGATCTTCGAATGGAGCTGCTGTAATAAAAGCTTTGAATAGTTTGTTTGATACGAACTTAAGCATTGAAGAAATGATGCTTATAGCTTTGAAAGTTGGTAGTGATGTTCCTTTTTTTATTACAGGTGGGACGGCAATAGTAACAGGACGAGGCGAGTATATTCGACAAATTGATTCGAGATGCGATTTGCATTTTGTAGTGATTATGCCGAGGATACACAGTTCAACTAAAAAAGCTTTTGAGCAATTTGATGAACTGTATGAAGGTGCTAAAACACCACACACCATTACGTTATCTGAAGCAGAGGATGTGTACAGAAAACCGGTTGTGGAATGGATATATATAAATAGTTTTACTGATTTACTTACGAAGCAGTATTCAGAAATTGCAGATGCCTTAAAAGCATTAGACAATAATGGAGCGGTTTTTTCAAATGTGAGTGGATCTGGTGCAGCTGTTTTCGGTGTTTTTAGAACAGAAGAGGAAGCAAAAAGAGCCTACACTACATTAAGCGGAGAATGGCAATGCGTTAATGCGCAAGCCTATTCTATGTAAATGCAATGAACTGTATAACATAATGTTATACAATTATGCAAAAAACTGAGCTATATGAGGTGTGATTATGCAAATTACCGAAATTCGCATTAGGCAAATGGTCGCAGATGGTAAACTAAAAGCTTACGTTACTGTCACATTTGATGATTGTTTTGTAGTGCACAATGTTAA
>CAYJOZ010000127.1:0-5617 GCA_964371925.1 uncultured Treponemataceae bacterium
GTGAAGCCGATGGCCTTGTGTTTGAAGTAGTACGTTTAGCTGAAAAGTTTGGAGTAGATGTTCCGATGTATAGAATGATAGCGGAAAAGTTGAAATAAAGTCTTTTTCGAAGCTTAGGGCGAATACCACTTTTTAGATAAATATATCGGTAAATAAGTGTTTCTCAGTATAATATAGATTTTCTGCCAATAAGATATCTAAGCCTGTATCGAGCCTATTTGCCGTAAAATCTAATGATTTGAACAATAGTGCAAATACAGTGCGCATACAACAGTAACCCAAAAAAAACGGTTTTTGATGTATAATTGCATGTATTTTTTTTTCTTTCAACAATGTTGTTGTTCTTTCATTTCTATCATTTGATATTAAAAAGACTTTATTAAATCCATTTTTTATTAACACCTCATGAACTTTGTCTGCATAAAAAGTGGGATACATATAGTACCAACTTTTTTTATTAAGTTTTTCAGTAAGCACCTTTTCTATTAAGTCTATAGAAGGTATGCTTACATGGATATATTCTTTTTCAGTATCCTTTGAAAGCACACTGAGTGCACCATGAATCTTTGCTTTAGACAAACAATAATTATCTTCAAACTCCATTAAACAAAGCCTACCTTCTTGTGCATAGTTTTGAAGAAAATTAATAGATGTAGCTCCAATCACATGGTAATTTGGTCCAATATGCTTTGCTTCTTTATGTTGAAATATCATATCCAGAGTAACTACCGGGATGTTTTTTTTCATTGCTAAATTAACACTTTCATCCAATACCAGCTGTGATATAGGCGATATAATTATTATATCAGGAGTCTCTAATAGGCCCTTTGCTATTTTATCAATTTGTTCTGTTTCCGTATTTGATGCTGTAATTTGCATGTCAAACTTAAAGCTTTTATTTTTATCAAGATAATGATGTATGCCTTCTAATATTGCAGAGTCATATTCATCTGTAATTGATTTGCACATATGTATGTGCAATATCTTTTTACTTTTTATCCCCATTCGAACAGCGTTAAGATTTGGAACATAGCCCATATCCTTGACAGCTTGTAATACTTTTTTGCGAGTTGATTCTTTAACAGGCTCTCCGTTAATAGCTCGTGCGACAGTTGATTTGGAAATGTTTAATTCTTTTGCTATACTAGTTATTGTTACCATAATTATCTTTCATCTACTATATCACAATACAGTACTACTATACAACTATTTATAGAATGTATTATGCAAAATAAAAAGACTCTCGATATTTGCTATCAAGAGTCTTTTAAGTGTAAGTTATTTTAAGCTACTCTATTTTAGAGCTACATCTGGAGCTGCTAAATTATATTCCATCTTATAACGAATATAGAAGAAGCTTGGAGAGTGCATTTGGAAAGTTAGGATTTCGGCATGAGGGTGATCTAGATGTGTAAAACCAGGCATGTTTTCACCAATGCTGCGTCCTTCACCTCCTGCATATACCATTGAATAATTTAACCACATTTCATCAACTAACTTTTCACCAATTAATACATGTGTGTAAACAGGAGATTCCAACGTACATGTTTCAATCCCAGCACAGCGCAAAGCTTTCATCATCGCAGGATTATCAAGAGAGCCATCCTTCCCGGTGGAAATAACTGTAACTTTTGAATAATCAATTAAATCTTTATTTATCTTATCTTTTGTAACAGAATTTGAATCCGAGAAGTCAAAATAACAATAATCTTTATTGTTTCCGTCTGTTTCTTCAATATACTTTCTACCATTAGGAGAAGTAATGATAAATACAGGAACCTCATCTTCTTTAAAAATACGATGATCATAGTCAACATCTTTTCCATCAAGTGTTATAACAACATGGATAGGACAAGCTGTTTTACCGGCTGCCAAACGAGCTTCTACTAGTGCTTCATCAAAAACGTGAGCTGTATGTAATGGCTCTCGGCGCAACATATTTGCACCTTTTATGGTTGCATCACTTAAAGCTCTTGTAAGAGACAACATCCAAAAATCAGTATCGCCACCATCTAAGTCTTTCATATTTGTTGATGCAATATGAGGTCCATGCACACTATTTCCAAAAGCTATTTTTCCATCCATACTCATTACATACATACCAAAAAGATACGGCCTATCTTCTGGTATTTCTGGAAATGCAACTTGTGATCCATAAATTTTTTCAATTCTATCACTCTTGATAGGATATACTGAATACGAGTTCAATACACTTTCATTGCTAAAAATAGTCTTTACCGCTATTTTATCTGCATTAAAATCAATTTTCTTTAGATTAGACATTTTCTAAACTCTCCTTATTACTTTTGAATAAACATAATATTACGCTCAATGCACAATACAAACCAACTATAGGAAGGTTACACATTAGCCCAGGTGTTAGACTATGAATCATTCCGAAGAAAGTAAATACAGCTCCAACTAGTGAAGCGAAGGCAGCTTTCTTCCATTTTTGATCTATAGCGAATACAAACAAGGACCCCCATATCAAACTGGTAAACATTGCACCTTTTCCCATTGTTAAATAACCAATAGCATCCATTTTGTTTGCTGTCAAGGCAGCAAAAACTTCGTTGGTTCCTGTAAGAATACTTCCAGCTTTTACGTTTGCAAGGCTCAAGGCAGCTTTCATAGCAGTTTCTGTCTTGTCATAAAAAAGCTCTAGCAGAGAAATAATAAATGTCAAACCTAATACACTGTGATATTTAACTTCTACCTTCCGTATTGATTGACCAATTGTTGAAAGAGCAATGAATAACAGGATTGGATACGTAGCCTGTTCTGGTATAATTCCATTTAATACAGCGATTAACCCAGAGAAACACAATACCGCATACGTAATACCAACAGCAAAACTATATGATGTACCAACTTTTAGTTCCTTCCATGTATTATGTCCCCAGAAAACACCTAACGGGAATGGATTTCCAACAAAACAACTCAAGATATTTACAACACCGATTAAAAGCATGCTTTTCTTTACGTCAATATTATCTCCCACTTCGTGAGCCTGCTTAATACCCATTATTGAATTAATAGCGCCATGAACAGTGAAAACGAGAACGATTCCAAGATATGGTAGCAATTCAACAAAAGGAACACTTAAAAAAGCAAAATATCCTGTAGGCAGTGAAAAACTAGTACTAGAAATACCATTGCGAAGTGTATCCATGTTATTAACACCAATAACCCACGACACTATGGTTCCAAGAATTATTGCAATCACTGGTGCAGGAATTTTTCTTTCTTTTTTTCCAAGATATAAAATCAAAAGTGCGAAAGTTGCAACAAAACCGATAAGAGGTTGGTTAAACATTTTTGCTACAATATTGACACCAAGCACACCAAGTGCTCCACCTGCTAGAGTACCAAACAATGCTGCTGGGGGAATATTTTTTTGAATAATATCACTAAAAAATCCTGTGATAATAAAAATTATGCTAGAGATAAGATTACACATTACCCCTACATTCCACGCAGCTACTCCATCGCCAGTTGCAAAATAAACTGGAAGCATGATTGCAAATAGCCAAGTAAAAACACGAGTTGCATGCAAACCAGTAGGAAGTGCAACATAATCTGTTCTTCCTTCTTTTGCATTGAGCCGCCTTGAGTAAATACCAAACATAACGTTCAATATAAGAACTGTTATACCAACCCCAGGCAAAATCTTTCCATAGATAGTTTCAATGGGAAGTTTAAGGGTGAATTGCATTGTCGCAGCTGCTGTAATAACTTTAGCAAAGCCATCAACAAAAACACCAACAGTTGCAGTCAAATCACCCTTTGCCCACAACTTACCTTTTCCGAATACAGATGAATCCATATTAGACTCCTTTTTTTTTATTTATAATAGTGATTATTAAACCACCTAATATACCAATAAAGTATGCGAAACAAAGAGATAAATTCATACCTATCCCAATAGTAGTACTATGAATTAACCCAAAGAAGCATAGCACTCCTGCGAGTGCACAAGTGATAGACACTTTGAAATATTGTTTTTCATATACAAAATACATTATGCTTGAAATAATTAGTGCATTAATAATGGAGCCGGAGGACATAAGGGTGTATCCTAAAACTTCAATATTTTGCATTGATGCAAGATTACCTGCAGCAACCTTACTTATTTGTTGGTAAATAACTTCACAAATTGGAAACATCATTGCAATAGAAATCATTGGAAAATGTTCAACTTTGTTAGTTTCAAAGGCTTGTTGAATTGATTTCAAACTAATAAATAATACAAACGGAAGCACTGCAACGGAAGGAATTATTGCGTTAATTATTCCTTGCAGTGAGAAAATACCTATAATAATGTAGACAAGAGATAATGCTAAGCTATAGCCTGTCCGAGCCCCAATTTTATTCCAAGCAGTATGCCCCCAGTAAATCCCACAACTAAAGCAAGATCCAAAGAAACCTCCCACACAATTCAGTACTCCAGACATAAACAAGGTCTTGTTAATATCATATTTATTTCCTGTAATAATTGCTTGTTCAACCCCCATATAGGTTGTGAAAATATCCATTATAGAAAAGGCAATTACAGCTGGAAGAACTCTTGATAGCGCATCCCATGTTCCAAAAAAGAAGTCAAAATGCAAAGAGGGGAGATAGACACCTACCCCTTGAACAGCATCGGTTAGCCTTGGAACGCTCATTTTTTGACCAATCCAAAAAAGGCCTGTAATAAGCGCTACCATTAATATTCCCTGAGATTGTTTTGTTTTAATACCAAAAAATAAAAAGATAAAAACAAATATTGCAATAATACCAAGCATTCCAGTATCGAACATTTTAACCATAACATTTGAACCGAGATTAACTATTGCTATCCCAGCAAGAGTTCCAAAAATTGCCGGTTTTGGAATATATTTCTTTATATATTTTCCAAATGGACTTAAAATAATAAAAATAAGCCCGCTAAGAATATTTGATAAAACGGCAACCTTCCATGTTAAAATTGCATCACCTGAATAAAGAAATGTAGGCATCATAACAGCATTTAGCCACAGAAACATTTTTGTTACAATTATTCCACTGGGTAAAGCAGTAACATTACTATCCCCTTTTTTTTCTAACCTTCGGCCGTATATCCAAAAATAGAAATTGAACAAGGCAATATTAACGGCAATACCAGGGAAAACGACACTTGAAATAAAATCACTTGAAAAGCTAAATGCTGTAAGCATCACAGAAATTGCGATTACAATTTTTGAAAAGCCATCAAAAAAGACTCCAACACCTGCATCTAAATCTTGTTTTACAAATAAAGACATAATCACCTCTAAAACGGGAACGTTCCATTTTTTATATAATTACTTTTTTATCGAAAAAAGTCAAGAGCTCCATGCATTAAAAGTGCTACTTTTAAGTATTTTTTTATCAATTAATTATTTTTATGTAGTAAATTTGTGTTTTGAAATACGTCGGTGAGACTTGAAAGCTTATACTTCACTTTTCAAACTTGGCGTTTCTTGCCACCATCCGTCATTTTAATTTTTACCAGATATCTTGACGACCCACCGTCATTCTGATTCTGCCAGATACCTGGATGACCCACCGTCATTCTGATTCTGCCAGATATCTGGACTTTTGAAGAATCTTATTT
>CAYJOZ010000128.1:0-5587 GCA_964371925.1 uncultured Treponemataceae bacterium
GAAATCTGGCATAAAGCCAGCGAATAGTCCATCCAAGAATTATTCCAACAATGGGCAGGCCAACATACAATAGTATATTCATTGTAATGTCCTCCAAATTTTAGATTAATTCACTTTAAAAGATACCACATTCGTGTCATCTTGTCAAATACTATTTGCTTGTTTGACAAGAAAATACCAATTAAAAGGAACTGTTCTAACTATTGGAAGTGAAAAGCCTTTGAAAAATTATTATAAATTTCATGTGTAACAACGCGTAAAGATGTGTTTCGTAAGCGCGCAACTTCTTTATATACGGTTATTATATCGCTTGCAGGAGTCTGTGATTCGCCCTTTAAGGTTTGGAACGGCGCATCAGTTTCTACAAGTAAATGCTCGCTTGAAAGTTCTTGTGCACACGCAATAGCTCTTTTATTGTTATTTAAAAGAGGTTTCCCTAATGAAAAGAACGCATTTACACCCCTTTTTAAAAACGATTGAGCTTCTATTGGAGAGCCTGGGAAAGAGTGGAATATAACAGATGGGAGTTTTGATAGTTTTTGTGAATCTGAAAATATTTTATCGATGGCTTTTCTACAATGTATTATAAGTGGGAGCTTGTATGTAATGCAGAGTTCAAGCTGTGCGTTCCAGACTTCCGTTTGTTGGTGTACCGTTTTTTTATATTCTGGAGTGTAAAGATCAAAACCTGCTTCACCAATACAATTGCATGTTTTGCTCTTTGCCAATTGTTCTAGCTTTTCTATATATGCTATGTCGGGGTTTTGAGGGTGGATTCCAAAAGACGTTACAATATGTGTGTTGTTTTCCGATAACTTTCCTAGCTCGTTCCATTCTGATGGGCTGTGGGCGCACGCGCATACAGGAGATGTCTGCTTTTCGTCTATAATAGGCATCCAATTTTGAATTTGAGTAACATGAATGTGTGCATCTGCGTATATCATAGCGTAATTATACCACAAAAAACTTTTTCTAATAAGTTTTTTTTATCTCCCGATAATAAAATATAACGCTTTTGCGTAATAACTTTACTTTGTATGGGAGAAAAAAATGAGTTGTTATTCTATTAAAAGCCACAATCCAAATGATTATTTAACTATTGAAAAAGAAACAGAAGATGGGTTTGTTGTAAAAATTACACGAGAATTTGATGGGTACGAAAAAATTGTTACTGATTTTATCGAAAAAACCCTTTTTGAAAGCTGCATTCGAACTGGATATCTAACAAAAGTTGAAAATATTGATTCTTTGTTTGGCGTTGCTTAAGATTTTTTGTACCGCCCCAGAGTATGAATAAGCCGAAGTATTTTTAATCCGTCAAACCATGAATGAAATGCACTAAAAATGCGCTTTTCACTTTTCATGTTTTGATGGTATAAAATTTCCCACATTGCAAAAAACTTTTCCTTTTCAAGAAATTGAAAAATTTCAGGAAGATTTGCTTTAACCTCGCAATATAAATCTTTGGGATTACCACGAAAAGTTGTAACAGACTGTAAAAAATCTTTCACGGATGCATATACTTCTTCGCTATAAAATAAGATGTTGTCTTTGCCATTTTTTACATCTTCAAGCTTTTTACCTGTTCCAAATAGAACTCTGTCTGAATATCTTGACTGTGGGTATACGGTGCAATTGCAGACAGGAAAATCAAGAGCTTTTTTTATGTCAGTTTTTGAGAATCCATTATTTTTTTGTTGAATATGAAGTTTTACAAGCGATTGTAAAAAGTAAAAATCCTCACCAGCAATTCTTGTATTCATTCCGCCACTTCCAGCATATCCATAACTTGAGCTAATTATAGTGGGGCCTAATGCCCAAAGCCAATAAGGAGTACCCGCTTCTTTTAATTTTTCACTATGAGTTATCATGTACTTTTCATAGTTTCGCGCAATGAGTTCAATTGTAGCATCTGAGTTTTCTTGGTGGAAGAAATGTGTCACTGCACCTACTGGAATTGGCTTTTTAGTTTCTTTTGCCCCCCTGCATTGCGTATAGAATAAAAAAAGTTCTTCTATGTAATTGTTGCTTACTAGTGTATCTGCATCCATGCAAGCAATAACGGTTGAATCGCATAATAAGGCAAAATCCATACCAAATTTTCGAGCATATCCTACGCCTTGTGTTTCTGGTAGGTCAAAGCCTTGTTGTGTAAGGTCGATTACAATTATAGGGCAGTCCATAGCAGAAAAAGTTTGTAAGTTTTGTAGCAGTTTTTTATTATTTTCTTTTACTTCGAGCGAGGCAGAGTGTTTGTTATTTACTACGATTATGAAGCCCATGTAGGGTAGTTTTTTTATTTTCTGTGCGGTCATTGTATAGGATTCATGAATAGATGTAAGTGTTTCAAAAAGAGTCGGAAATTCATTGCAAGCAGGAATTACGATGGAAATATCAATTTTTTGTATTAAGTGTTCTACATTTTGTAAGAGGTTGTTTCTTTTTACAAAAAAACTTCTCTTTTTGTTATATATAGAAATTACATCTTTCATGGCTTATTAATTATATTGAGTGCGTATTCAAATCTTGTTTGCTTTTCACAATCTTTTTTTGAGCCATCATGAGGAAGCCAGTTTATTGTGACACCTTTTTTTATCATACCACGATACCACGTTTCTTGACGTTTTGCAAATTGACCAATTGCAATGTAGAGCTTTTCTGTCATTTCGTCTTTTGTTTCAATTTTCCCTTGTAAAAATTCTGAAATAAAGCGATATTCAAGCCCAAGTCGCTCTAATCTTTCCCAAGAAAAGAGCTTGTGAAGTTCTTCCACTTCTTCAATCATCCCTTCCTCGAGTCTTGATACTAGGCGTTTTTTTATGTTCGCACGAAGCATATCGCGGGGGAAGGTTGTACCAATTATGAGCGGTTTTACGGTTGCCTTTTTTGTAATTGCCTGATGCTCTACAATCTGCCCCGATTGTTCAAATGTTTCAATTTCTATTGCCCTTAAGAGTCGATGATGCTCTGTTAAATCTGTGTCGTTGTGTACTGTTTTTCCCGCTTTTTCTTTTAACGCAAGAAGAATGCTTACAAGCTCATCCATAGATTTGCCCAAAAGGCTTTCGCGTAATGCTTCATTGGTAGGGACTTTTACTAGGTTGTAGCCTCGAATAATTGCATCCAAGTACATGCCAGTTCCACCGGCAATAATGGGGAATGAATTGCGCTCTGTGATGTCTAGAAAAGCTGTGTGAAAATCATTTTGGTAATCATATACTGAATATTCACATGATAAATCAGTTATATCAATTAAGTGATATGGTACCGTATACTCATTTAAGTCTTTTCCCGATCCGATATTCAATCCCTTATACACTTGTCGAGAATCTGCTGATAAAATTTCACCCTTAAAGTGTTCGGCTAGCGCTACTGCAAGAGCTGTTTTTCCAACTGCCGTTGGACCTAAAACAACGAGGCAGTTGTACTGAGAGGGAACATTATGCACAGCCATTAGCCGAGCATGTCATCCATGGTGTAGGTGTTTCCTTTTGAGAGGCCGCCATTTTTAAGTCCGTCAAAAAGCCATGCAGCAGCAAGAACAGCCCCGAGTGCAAACCCTTCTCTGTTACGCGCTCTATGGGTTAATTCTATAGTATCTGCTGTTGAGTCAAAAAATACGGTGTGAGTTCCAGGAAAAGCTCCGATTCTGGTGCTTGATACATGAAGCTGGTGTGGTTGTGGCTTTACATGGAAAGCGTCTACAACTGTTTCTGTTTTTTTGCTATTTCCTTTCATTACTGCTTTTGCTAAATCCAGGGCTGTTCCAGAAGGAGAGTCAGCTTTTTGAGTATGGTGTGCATCCCAAAGTGCTACATCGTATTCTTCATAATCAGATATGAGTTTTGATGCTTCTTCGACAATTCTATAGAACATGTTTACCCCAATTGAGTAATTAGAAGAATAAAACAATGGACAATTATGTTTTTTTGCAAGTTCAGTCACCTCAGGAACATTTTTTGCCCAGCCAGTGGTGCCAACAACTAAGGGTATGCCCAGTGGAAGTAAAGTATTGATATTATCTAAAACTGCATCTGGGTGCGTAAACTCAATAATTACGTCGGCTCCACTATTTTGAACAGCATTTGCAAGTTCTTCTTGAGTTTTAACTGTAATTGTTGCATCACTAGCATATGCATCTATGGTCGCTACAACTTTGTGCCCTTTTTGTATTGCTATGTTTTCAATTATGTGGCCCATTTTTCCGTAGCCAACTAAAGTTATATTCATATTATATTCCTATATATTAAAAAACGCTTTATGAAGCGAATTCATTACTTTTGATGTATCTTGATTATCGCAAACTAAGCTTATGTTTACCTTAGAAGCTCCTTGGCTGATGATGTCTGGATTAATGCCTTCGTTTTCAAGCGCAGCAAAGCCCTTTGCGATGATTCCACTTGATTTTTCGGCATCGCAAATAACAGTGATAATAGCTTTATCATTTTTCACATTGATATCCGCAACGCTTGATAAATCTTCGACGAGCCCTTTTATGTCATATTTTGAATCAACAGTTAGTGAAACTGAGACTTCACTTGTTGCAATTACATCAATACTTACATTCCACTTTAAGAATAGGTTAAAAATATGTGCAAGGAAACCTGCTGCACCCAGCATTCTTGTTGATGTGATTTCAATTACGGTTACTTTATTAACGCTTGTAAGTGCGATAACAGGAGGGTGTTTATCTGTTCTGCTTTCGGTAATTACGGAACCTATAAAATCGACATTATATGAGTTTTTTACCCGTACAGGAGTACCCGTTTTTCTACATGGTGCCATTGATCGTGGATGTAATATCTGAGCCCCAAAGTAAGCAAGCTCTGCTGCTTCTTGGTATGTGGCATTTGTAACAGTTTGAGCATTTTGCACTATGTTAGGGTCTGCAGTTAAGATGCCGTCTACATCTTTCCATGTTTGGATTTCTTCAACGTTAAGGGCTGCCCCAATCATTGTTGCGGACAAATCACTTCCACCTCGGCCAAGTGTGGTAATGTAGCCATTTTTATCCTTTGCAATAAAACCTGTTACAATTGGGATTTCTTTTTGAGTGCCTTTTTTGTATGCATCGAAAGCTTTTGGAATATCATCCCAAACACTTTCTAAAAGTTCTGCTGACATAAAGTCTGAGTTTGAGGTAAATCCTGCGTCCCAAGCATCATAGAATTTTGCAGGGAGCCCAATATTGGACATATACGCAGCGGCGATTCTAACTGAGAGTCGCTCCCCAAAAGAAACGAGATAGTCTCGAGTACGTTTAGTGAGCTCTTTAAGCATTGAAATACCTGTTAAAAGCGTTTTAAGTTCTTCTAGGAGACTTTTTACTTCTTGAAGAGATTCATCGCTCATTGAAAGATCTTTTGCTGTGTCGTAATGGAGCTTTTCTATTTGAGAAATATCTATGTTGCCAAGAACTGCATTGTCTGCAGCTTCCAATAAATGGTCTGTTGTATCGCCCATTGCAGAGAGAACTACAATAGGCATTCTTTCTGCATGTAGTTTAATAATTGAAACAACATTTTTAATTCGTTCTGCGTTAGCTACGGATGAACCGCCAAATTTCATAACTATCATACATATATTG
>CAYJOZ010000129.1:0-5463 GCA_964371925.1 uncultured Treponemataceae bacterium
AAAAAACAAGAAAAAAGTTACAACTGAAGAAATGGAAGAAGCTCGAGACAAACAGCTTATGGGAGTAGCCAGAGAAAGTATGGTTATGCCTGAAAAAGAAAAGGCCATGACTGCATGCCATGAAGCAGGGCATGCACTTCCATACTACTATTTAAAAAATGCTTCACCACTACATAAGGTAACAATTATACCACGTGGAAGGGCCTTGGGATTAACTATGGGGTTGCCAAAAGAAGATTCATATTCGCATACAAAGTCATGGTTAAAAGATCAATTGGTCATTATGTTTGGTGGATATGCTGCTGAATCGCTAGTGTATGGTGACACAACTACAGGCACTCAAAATGATATTCAAAGAGCCACTGATATTGCACGTAGGATGGTTTGCGAATGGGGTATGTCTGAAGATGTGGGAACAATTTCGTTTGGACAAGAAGATGAACCTATTTTTATGGCTAAAGAAATCGAAAGAAGAAAGGGATACTCAGAAGAGAGTGCAAAAAAAATTGATGAAGCCGTAAAAAAAATATTAGATGAAGCATTATCTACTTGTAAAACTATATTAACAAAAAACAGAAAGAAACTTGATACGTTAACGAATGCTCTAATAGAAAAAGAAACATTGAGTGATCATGAAATACGTGAATTGCTGGGTTTTGAACCTCTTGAGTTAGGTGAAGAAAATGAACAAGAGGCAGGAACCGGGATAGAAGGGCCTCATATCCACTTAAAAGAAGAAGATGATAAGTAATTGTACACCTTAAAAGCTTCAGCTTTTAGAGGTGTACCTTAGATTTAATTGCGTTGTTTGTGATGTAAATCCATGCTTTATAGAGATTTGCTTCACAAACTCGTCGGGAACATCAAGAAACCAACAGGGTTTTCAGAGGTTCCCAATTATTACTGAGGAGAAAGAATGATTAAAGGTAAGTCACTTTTATGCTTTTGTATACTTTTTTGTAGTTATACTTTTACTCATGTTGCATATTCACAGGAAATAAACAATCCTTCAACATTTCACTCAACGGCATTACGATTCTTAGATGCTTCAAAACAAAAGCTCATAGAACAAAACTGGAATGCTGCATATGTGCTCGCAGAAACAGCCCTGCAGTACGATTCTAGCATAGCAGATTTATACTTTTTAAAAGCTTTATGCCTTTTGGAAAAGAATAATCCAACCTACGAAGTGATTGAAAATTTAGAACAAAGCTTAGATGATACAGTATACTGGTATCAATATACTGAAGAGGCTGCACGATTACTATTGGCTAAACTCTATGTTGGTATAAAGAAGCCAGATGAATCTATTGCGCTTCTTGATTTAGAACCTCAACTTACTAATTCAGAAGCATTATACATTAGAGCTCGAGCGTATTATGTAATTGGCGACCTAAGCAAAGCCCGTGCTACTGTTTTACTAGGCGCTACGCAATATCCTCTCGATAGAAGATTTGATGAACTATTTTATACACAAGAATATGAAATTCAAAAAAATACACAAAGAGATGATACGGGAGATGAAGAAGAACTGGAGATCGACAATATTTCTGTTGATAATCAAGTGCTATCTCTTGATAGTAATGAATTGGAAACTTCTTCAAATATATTTATACTTCCCATTGAAAATGAATTAAGTATACTCATACCTTTTTTTAATGATAGAGTAGAACAATTTTCCCAAGATAATACAATGCTATTATTGTATGCAGCAATTTTTTCATCTGATCCAGAAGTAAATAATCGTCTTATACGAGCATTGAATACAAAGGGCGAAAAACATCCGTTGTTCGCAATTCTTGCACTAATAGTAAATATTATAGATGAACAACAAGCCTTTATGTATATGCAACCATTTTTTAATACTATAGAATACTCGATCCTTTTAGACTTTATATCAATTTTGCAAGATGAGCAAGTTATACATGATGTAAGAAGCCACTTTGGGAGATATGAAGGAAAGATTTTAATTGATACCAATGGTGATTTGGAACATGAGTTATCTATTTTTTATGAGCGAGGACGGCCTTCAAATATTATTTACGATGAAAATCAGGATGGTATGCTCACATGGGAAATGACTAATGACTATGGAGAGCCAAAAACAGTTTACCTTTTTTCTGATAAAAAGATTATTGAGTATGATACATGGCCTTATGTAAAGAACGTAACTGATAATTTTCATGCTGATAATTTTGCATCATACAATATGATAAGTGGTTCACTTTCTCTTCCCCTTGTTGACTTTGTTGTGGAAGATGAGTTTCAGAATATTTTAAGTATTCCGTTTTATACTCCTATTGTGTTAGAAGAAAAAGAGGTAGTAGATTTGGACTTATTTAATACATCTTATTTAATTGATGCAAAAACGGCTGAATTTAATAATAGCAGGGTAAGGTTTACTTTATTAGATGGAATAGTCAAAAGTGCTACATATACAACAAATGAAAAACCCTATGCTTATGCACACTTTGAGAATGGTATTCCTGTATTTCGAAATGTAGACAAAGATAACAATGGAAGCTATGAAGTTGTTGAAATTTTCTCTCAAACTACTGATGAAACCTTAGAGACTGAAAAAGTAAAAGATGAACTTTTTGTTTTTGACTATGTTGCTCAAGGAAGTTATATTCAAAAAGTACTTGTGGACTTAAATAATGACGGATTTGACGATTTTACTGAAGAGTATGCTGATGGAGTAAGAATTGCGTCTTGGGATAGAAATAGCGATGGGCAGTGGGATGTGCAATTTTTGCAGCATAATGATGCAAGTACGCAAGAAGTGTTTTATGTTCATCCTTTAACTAATGAGGTGAAATCTGTACTAATTAATAATGGAGCGCCTATATTTGCAAATGGAAAAGAAGTAATTGAAGACGAAACATACGATTTCTATTGGATAGGGGAAAATGTTGGCAGTGCACATGCTGAAAAAATAATTACAGAATTGTCATTAAATACTTCTGGTATAGCTCTTATGGTAACTGATTTATTATGGAATAAAGACAAAGAGCAATTTATGCGCATTGTAGGAATAAAAAATGGAGAAATGTACTTTGGTGAAGTATTTTATGAATAAGATTGCTGTACTCGTATTCCTAATTATTATTTTTGCGTCTTGTCAAACGAATACGTATACTGAATATGTTCGGCCAGACTATACAAATGATGAAATTTTAGAAAATGAAATAGATAGAATTAGGGAGAATCTTGATGACAATCCAATATATTCTGTTTGGCTAGCACATCTTTTATACGAAGAAACAAGTCATGAAAATGCAAAGAAATTGTTTGTAGAATGTTCAAATGCAGCCATAGACATATTTTTTGATTATAAAAATGAAATGCAGTGGTATGAAGCACTGCAAATTGGCACATCGTTGTCGACACTAAATGATTTTGTTTCTTCAGAGCTTGCGCTTTCATTTCAAGATGATTTTAGTAATTCCTTAAATCAGGTAAAAGCCGAGTATGAGCGTTTATCACTTGCAAAAAATACTTCTTCAGAATTAATAGGTACTCATTCACAAACTAATGATATTGCAACGTATATTACGGGTGTTGTTACTGTTTGGGTAGATTTAGGTGTGAGAGTAGAAGGTGGCTTGGGCTACCCTAACAGGAGCCTTGGTTCAGGTTTTTTTATTGATGAAAGGGGTTACATAATTACTAATCATCATGTAATATCAGAGCTTGTTGATCCTGAGTATGAAGGATATTCAAGGCTTTACATAAAACTATCTTCAGACGCTGAAACGCGGATACCTGCGAGAGTTGTAGGTTGGGATGAAACGCTAGATTTAGCGCTATTAAAAACGGAAATAACGCCGCCATATGTTTACACTCTTGGAAGTTCACAAGATTTAAATATTGGTAACCAAATATATGCAATTGGCTCACCATTAGGATTAGAAAATACTATTACATCTGGAATAATCTCGGCTTTTGATCGTCAACTTTTATCAACTGCTGCAGTGATGCAAATTGATGCAGCTGTAAACTCTGGGAATTCTGGGGGGCCACTAATCAATACTAATGGCGATGTTCAGGGCATTGTGTTCGCAGGGCTTCCTACATATCAAGGTTTAAATTTTGCAATTCCAGTAGAATACCTACGCTCAATTTTATTGCGCCTATATTCAGGTGGTGAAGTAAATCATTCTTGGATTGGTGCGTATGGAAGGACAATAAAAAGGTATCCTTCTGATGTTGAAGGTTCCGGAGTTGAAGTTTTATATGTGATGCCGGGTAGTCCTTCATACAATGCTCAGCTTGTGCCAGGGCAAATTATTACCGCAATTAATGGCTATGAAGTAAGCAATATTGAAGAACTGCAATTCAGTCTTATAAATTTACCTCCTAACTCGATAGTTAGCATAGATACAAAAGATACCATAGACTCAGAGGCGCAATCTCGAAGCGTATATCTAGATGTTCGTCCTGAGTATCCTGGATTAAATATATACGAGAGAGAACCAAATTATAAAATGGCATATCCATTGTTTGGTATGGAGCTCATTCCATCATCAGTTGGTAATAGAAACCAATTTACAATTCAATCAATTGTAAGAGGAAGTATTGCCGATGAATCTGGTTTTTCTGTACACGATCCAGTTGAAATAATGAAAACATATTTATCAGCTCAAAAAGATGCTGTTTTTCTAGAAACTTTTACACAAAAACGTAAAAGTGGATACTTTGAAATCTCTGTAGGAATTGGAGCAATGTTAGACAGCCCCTATATATTTTAATTTGCGATTGTAGCCCTGTGTACTGTCCATAGGTCACTGCAAAATAAAAATACTACTCCATGTATAGACAATTTAGCCTTTTTCCTATAGAATAACTTGTAATGAAAGACTTAAAACTAAAACGCAACTTTTGTATTGTTGCTCATATTGACCACGGAAAGTCGACTCTTTCTGACCGACTTATTCAAAAAGCTCGCATTGTTGACGATCGACAATTCCAAAACCAAATTCTTGATAGCATGGATATCGAGCGAGAGCGTGGTATTACTATAAAAAGTCAAGCCGTAACCATTCCATATACTGCTAAAGATGGCAACACTTATGAACTTAATTTTGTTGACACTCCAGGCCACGTAGACTTTTCGTATGAGGTTTCAAGGGCAATTGCATCATGTGAAGGAGCTCTTTTACTTGTTGATGCAGCACAAGGCGTAGAATCACAAACACTTTCTAATATGTATCTTGCGCTTGAGCACAACCTTGAAATGGTACCAGTAATTAATAAAATTGATCTTCCAGCAGCTGATATTCCTTCAGCAAAGAAGCAAATAGAACATGATTTGGGGCTAGACCCTGAGGGAGCAATTTTATGCTCTGCAAAAACTGGAGCAGGAATTGATGAGCTTTTTGAAGCAATTGTAGAGAGAATTCCTTGCCCAACACATGATGAGTCTGGAAAAACTAAGGCTCTTATTTTTGACTGCCATTATGA
>CAYJOZ010000130.1:0-5404 GCA_964371925.1 uncultured Treponemataceae bacterium
TATATGTTTTAAGTGTACACGAATTTGATGTGTTCGTCCTGTTTTAATATTTAATCGTAGTAGAGAATATGGGCCATAGATACCAACACATCGATATTTTGTGTGCGCAAACTTTCCACGCGTTTTATCATCTGTAACAGAGAATAGCTTTCTGTTTTTAGGGTGACGTTCTATTTGAGTTTTTATAGATCCAGAATGGCTAGGTGGATGACCTTGAACAATCGCAATATATTCTTTTTGAGTACGTCTATTCTTAAACTGTTCTTGTAAAAACACTTCGGTGTCTCTGTCTTTTGCAGTAATAATAATACCCGAAGTATCTTTATCAAGTCTGTGAACTATTCCTGCCCTCAGCGCTGAGTCACTATTTAAGTCATTCAACTCTATGGCATCTTGTCCACGATGATACATAAGTGCATTTACCAGTGTTCCCGTCATATTGCCTGCGCCTGGATGGGTTACTACACCTTGCTCCTTATCAACTACGCATACGTAATCATCTTCAAAAATAACCGATAAAGGAATATTTTCTGCTTCAATCCGCTCTGGTACAGGATCATCCCACTCTAGAAAAACAGTTTCTCCACCAAGAAGCTTAAGCGAAAGTTTTGCATCTTTACCATTTACTTTAAGAACTTGTAAGCCATTTTTCAGTCTGGAACGACTAATACCTTGACTAGTTGCAGCATAAGTATCTAATCGTACTGGTTCTGTATTTTCTGCTATAAATGTTACTGAACTCATTTCGCGTCCTCATCACGTAATAAAGGTCTAATTTCCACAGTTTCAGCTCGTTCTTTTTGCTGTTCTTGTGCTTCTTTATTTTCTTTTGTTTTTATAACAACGTAATCGATGATTCCTATGATTACGCTTAATGACACGGCAGTTACAAGTATTCCAACTTGCTCATCTGTATTAAGATTTGCCGCAGTTGATGAAGTTGGAAATGGATTAGGAATGTAATTAGAATCAAAACCATTTGCAACATACCTAAAAACTGTATAGCCAAGTGTAGTTGTTAACGTTGTAAAAGGAATCGAACCAAATGTAATTATACTCATTCTTCTTGCATCTTGTGCCCACGAAGGAATATTGTCTTGAGTATACGGTTCTATCTCTATTACAGTTTGACCAAAAAGCTGAGAAAAAAAACATACTATTACCATAATTGCTATAGTTTTTTTTATATTCACATGACCCTCATCTTATTTTCGTTCACCAAAAATTGCTGTTCCTACTCTAATGAGGGTTGAACCTTCTTCAATGGCTATCTCATAATCATTTGACATTCCCATTGATAATTCTGGTAAGTGAAGTTGGGGAAAAAAATCTCTAATTTCTTCAGAAATTCCTCGTAATGTAGAAAAGGACTTTCGAATAAGTTTTTTATCTTCGGTAAGTGGCGCCATAGTCATAAAACCTACAACATTAAGTTCTTTATCTACAGCATAATTAATAGCATCTTTTATACTTTCTTTCGATGTAAAGCCACTCTTTGAGTCCTCTCCTGTATGCACTTCTAAAAGTAGCTTTACATTCTTATATTCATCATACTTTGCAATTTCTTCTAAAAGTTCAATTCTATCTACTGATTGAATACAATTAACTATTGGTAATATTTTTTTCACCTTATTTCGCTGTAGTGAGCCAATAAGGTGAAGATCTAAATCTAAAAGATCTACTTCTCCAAACTTTTCTACCGCTTCTTGCACCCTATTTTCTCCAAAAAGTCTAAGACCACAATCATAGGCTTCAAGCACTTCTTCGAGAGGATGAAATTTACTCACTGCCATGAGCTTTACCGTTTCTTCGTGACGATTACTCTTTACTGCAGCTTCATGAATTTTTTCAAGCAAAAAACTAATATTTTGCCTTACACTCATAACGCTCCCCCATTATCAAAGCTTACATCACTTAGATGTAAAAGAGTAGATACATCCAATTTTTCTGCACGTACACCAGCATCTATTCCTGCCAAGCGTAAAATTTCCTCTGCTTTATCAGTACTCGAATAAAACTTGCTTAAATTATTTTTGATTGTTTTACGTCTTGAAACAAAGAGTGAGCGCTGTATCTTCATAAAATGTTCTGGACTTTTACAATTAGGAAAATTTTCTTTTTTTGTAAATAATACAGAGCGAGAATCAACATTCGGTCTAGGCCAAAAACTTCCACCAGATAAGTCCATTATAGGTGAAATGTCATAGGCCCACTGACAGAGAACAGAAAAAGATGAATAATCGCTCGTCCCAGGCATTGCACTCATGCGTAGAGCTACTTCTTTTTGAACAGTAAAAACACACCTTTCAAAGCGAACGCCGGCTGAAATAGTGTCTGCAATAATTGTAGCAGCTATGTTGTATGGAAGATTACCGCACAACCTACTTGGGATTCCTTTTTCAACTTCTCCCTTCCATGTTTTCAAAACATCGCCAAGTACAATTGAAAAGTTACCTGCATTTTCATATTCTTCAAAAATATCGTGTAGCGCTGAGGCAAAGCCTCTATCAATTTCAAATGCTGTTAATGTTGCACCACGTTCTAAAACACCTTCTGTTAAGGCGCCTAATCCAGGGCCAATCTCCCATACATTCATACCCTCTTTAACATCAAGCATATTAGAAAGTTTTTCCCTAGCACTTGCATTAATCAAAAAATTTTGACCAAATTTTTTTTGCATTGCCATTTCGCGACCTTCTAAAAAAGCTTTTAGAGCTTGTGGTGAATTATAATCAATTTTTTTATTCATTCTTTTATGCCTTTATTATAAATGTATCGAAGGAAAATGCGAAAACCACATAACAATAGTTTCTAAAAATCGATACATACTTTGTATTATATCACCTATTGGATATAAAAGAAAGGGGATACACATACATATTAGTATACAAAAAAATCCACATACCAAGTATCCCAAAGCCAGTGGAGAAACCACCACTGATGATATAATACCTATAGGAATTAAAGTACCAAACAATGATAACGTCACAGGTGCAGTGCATAGTTGGGCTCCAATTGATGCAGATAAAGCGCTTGCAATTGTAGTTGGAATATATCGAACAATAAGCGGTTTTATAAAATAATCGGACAATACTATTCCAAGCAAAGCTCCATACGAAAGCATAAACGCAGCACTAAAAACATCATTTGGAAATAAAACTGTGTGAATTAAAAAAGACACAGATAACATACGAAGCAGCCTGATACTTGAAAACGCAGGACTGATGAATCTATACACTACTTCACTCGTACCCGACACACCTGGCAAAGCACAAAATTGTAAAAGCAAGGAAATTAATGTACATAGAAGCGCTCTAAAAAGTGATGGAGAAAGACCAGCAAACCATACAAAAATAATAACAGCAATTAGTGACCACACCGTTGCCGCTTTTTTTCCTAAAAAGAACTTCCCTCCTGTAAACGCAATTCCGGCAAAAACTGAAAGGTGCATCCCAGATAACGCTAAGATATGTGATAAACCTGCACTTTTAAAACCATCTGAAATATCTTTATTAGTATACTCCCGTGATCCTGAAAGTAATGCTACCAAAAGCCCTCCTGCATCACCCCATGCGTATAAGAGTCTTTTAAACTCTAGCCTAAAAAATGAGCGATACTTCGCAATAGCATTAACCCAGCCATAGTCATATATATGTGTTGTAACAAATATGGGTGTTTCATTTACATTCTCTGCAGAACTATATATAAAACTACCGTGAAGCTCAACTATCAAACCTTTTTCAATAAGTGGTGAATGCTTAGTAATGCTATTATATACTTTTGAATACAGTTTTCCAGGATATAAGGCTTCTATTATTTCTGTAGGGATTAAAGCTTGTACATGTCCATTTGCTTGCGAACTAATATTTTTGCTTTTTGCATATGTAGCTTGTAACTGAACTGAATAATAATTTCCACTTGAGGTTTTCACAGGATTTGAATCAATAGAACCACCTAGAATCTGTATAGACTCATGTAAGAGCACACTAGAAAAAGTATTACGCCGCTTAATGGGCACTATACCTGTGTAAATAATTATTGCTAAAGTAAGAGCTGCAAATACTGCCGGTGAGAATACATAATGATTGTTTGTTTTTACCACTTCAAAGTAACCAGAGCATCTCTTGCTGCTAGTATAATGTTTTCTGGATAATCTAAATACGTTGTGTATAACAACGCATCAAAAGCAACCTTATCCCCTAGTAAGCCAAGAGATTGAATAACAGTAAGTACTACAGACTCACTGTAGGCCATGTTCTCTTCTTTGCGTTTATTAAGTTCTTCAAGAAACTCAGATAAATACGCTCCTGCATTACTGGATGATAAAGCTGTAAAAGCATGGATTATTTCGGAAAAATTATCTTCACTTAATACTCCTGCTTCAAACTCTGTTTTAGCAATAAGATAAAAATCAGTTACAAGATCTTCAGAACGTGTCCAAGAAATTCTAACAAGCTCTCGTATTGCACTCATCTGCAGTTCAACAGTATAAGCATCAACATTGGAAACATCACCTATATTTATTATTGTACTAAAAAGTGCTTTTTCAGACATTTCAGCCTTAAAAAAATCAGAATTTTTTGAATTTTTTTGCACTAGTTGTAGTGTATAGTACTTTTCTCGTGGTGTACCTGTTTCAATAAGATCTCTAACATAATTCTCATACCCAGTATTAAGCTTGATAAGCGCGTTAAATGCTACTTCTGATAATTCAGAATCTTCACTATAGGCATACGTTTGGAATAAAATTGGAAAAGATGTTGCACTAGCAAAGTTTCCTAGAACTTCCAATGTAAGAAATAAAATATTTCTATCTGCCGAAACTTCATTAGATAACAATAACTGTGCATAGTTATTAATCATAGATATAATCTCATCATTATTAACCGTAATCGAAGAAAAAACAGTTAACAAATCAAGCTTTATCGCAGGCACCTCTGCTACTTCAAATAAAATTTTTAATTTTGGAAGCATAGAATCAAAGGTATTGGTATTGCTAGCTTGAATAACAAAGCGTGTTAAACTAATAAAGTCATCGTCATCACTCAAAAGATCGTAACTATTTATTACAAAGTCAAAGGCTTCTTCAATAAGTTGAATTTGCGTTTCATCTGCAGATTCAATTGCCTCAATTAGTTGAATTTTTTCTGAAATATTGCCTTTTACAAAATCACGTACTAGTTCATTATTTGTTTGTGCAATCAAAGAACTAGTAAAAAAAACAAGCACAATTATAATAATTTTCTTTGCATATTGTTTCATAATTTTCCTTATGGTGGTTAAATCATCCACCCATCCTAAGCATAGATTCTACAGCCTGGCGTTTTTCTAATACTTCAGAAGCACTAACCAATCTTGTAGCTCCTTCAACAGTTTGCTCAGTTGAGCCATTACCATTATAGTT
>CAYJOZ010000131.1:0-5355 GCA_964371925.1 uncultured Treponemataceae bacterium
TGTATTCAAGTTTTATGTGCTTGTTTCTATCCCAGCCAACATTTTCTATTGCAGGCGTAATATAGCGAAGTTTAATATCTTCTTCTGTCATTTCATGCTTTTTCATCAATTCAGACATAAGAGCATCTCCTCATAGAGAAAATTATACCACAGAATGAAAAAAAAGTACATGGTAACCCTACCCTGTAACCTTTTTAACACAAAATTGTTTATTATATATCAATCTTCTCTACACGTCCGAAGGCTTAAAAAAAATTTATATTGTATGTAACCACCTCTTTACAAAAAATTGTCAATACTGTACAATAACGTACATTTGTTTTATTTTAGAGGTATTTATGAGTTTTATTGAATTGATGTCGCAAAGGCGAAGTGTGTATGGTTTAGCTCGGAACATGAGTGCTGGAGAAGCGAGCATTGAGCATGTGGTAAAGGAATGTGTTTCGCAGTGTCCTTCTGCATTTAATTCGCAAACATCTATGGCTGTCATTTTATATGCAGATGAGCATGAAAAGCTTTGGAATCTTTTAAAAGAAAAAATGAAGGTTGTTGCTACAGGGGATGCGTTGAGCGAAGTTTTGGCAAAAATTGATGGATTTATTGCAGCGTATGGAACCATTTTGTTTTATGAAAACCAAGAAACCATTAAGGCGATGGAAGATCATTTTCCAATATATGCCCACAATTTTCAAGGATGGTCGCTACAATCGAGTGGTATGCTTCAGTTTGCTATTTGGACCGCTCTAAGGGAGTTAGGGATTGGCGCGAACATTCAGCACTACAATGAGCTTATAGAGGAAGACTTGTATCCGCTTTTTTCTATTGAAAGAAAGTACAAACTTATTTCGCAGATGCCCTTTGGCGATATTACGGAATTGCCTGGAGAAAAGCTTATTTCAAACATTGAAGAGCGGTTTTTAGTGCGAAGATAAAAAGCCCCTTTTTCTACCAGCCTTGCGACAGGGATACGTAAAAAATGCCATCCTAGCATTTTTTACTATCGAGTTTTTTTTGCAAAAAAACGTCACGTATTTTCAAGTTTAATGTCATCCATGACACGATTTTTTTGATTATACGGAACCCCGAAAAGTCCGCCTGGGCGCCCGTACTATGTGACAAAGTTCCTTTAATTATTGACATATTATTTTTCTTTGGTTATATTTTAAGAGTATCAAAGACTTGATATTCAAAGGTGTTTTATTTTGAATTTTAGACATATATCGATTGACGATAAGGAACGCATTGAAAAATATCTTAAGGCTGCTAACCTTATGATTACCGAACATTGTTTTACCACTATTTTTATGTGGCAAGATCATTATTGCACAGAGTTTTATGAAGATGGTGAGTTTTTATTTTTAAAAAGTTGTTCTATGCCAGAAAAAAAAGAGCACTATATTTGTCCTATTGGCACAGGAGATTTAAAAAAAGCTATTGATAAACTGTACACTACCTTTGGGCTTGGCATTGAAATTGTTTCTGTAACAGAAGAACAAAAGCAAAAGCTTGAGCATTTTTATCCTGGGTTAGTACATTTTGAAGAGCTTAGAGATTCTGCCGATTATATTTATTTAGCTGAGCGACTTATTTCTCTTTCAGGTAAAAAACTTCAAGCCAAGCGAAATTTCGTAAATAGATTCATAAAAGACTATGGTGACACATTTCGTTTTGAAACTATGACAAGTGTCAACAAGATTGATGCTTGGAATTTTCATCAAACGTGGAGCAAAGAAAGCGATTCTGAGGATGAAATGAAATCCTTACAAGCAGAAACAGGTGCTATAAAGCGATTAATTGACAATTTTGAATCCCTTGGAATTATGGGTGGCTTATTGTATGTTGGTAATACACTTGCAGGTTTTACCATTGGCACAAAGTCTACTGATGATGTTGCAGTGATTCACATTGAAAAATGTGACACTACTTTTACCGGTGCGTATCAAATGATTAATAAATCCTTTGCAGAAACCCACTTAGCCGATGTTACCTACATTAACCGCGAGGAAGACATGGGAATTGAAGGTTTGAGAAAGGCAAAGTTATCGTACAAGCCTGAAATTATTTTGATGAAGTATTCTGTAACAAGGAAAGATGCTTGATACGGCTAGCGAACACATTTGACAACATTAGACCACTTTTTCAAGAATGCTTTCCGGGCTTTGAAGCATTTAATGATTACTTTTTTATGAACGTGTATAAAGCTGAGAACACGCTTTTATATGAGCATGAGGGCAAAGTTGTTGCAATGCTTCAAATGATCCCATATACTTCGAGCATTGGAAAAACCATGTATTTGTATGGAGTATGCACAAGTGAAGCCTATCGAGGGCAGGGTTTTAGCTCAAAGCTCATTCAAGAATCTTTTACTATTGCAAAAGATCGTGGGTGCATTTCTGTCATTCTAATGCCCGACGGAGATGATCTTTTTAAGTTTTATGCCAAGTTTGGTTTTGTAGACAGTTTGCGCTGCAACACAAAGACAATACAGACAGGATTGTCTAGAGGTATTACTGCAAAAAGGCTATCACATGATGATATTGATAACCTTCTTTTGACATACCGCAAAAACACAACCGGTGGTTTTTATATAGAAAGAACTACTGATTTTTTTACATGGCAAATTGACATATATGCAGAAGGTGCTATTAAATATGAAAAAGATGGTACTATTTTAGGTTATAGTTTTGGGTATAGGGACGGCGATAATCTCATTATAGATGAAATTGTATCAGATGACATAGAAGAATGTATAAGCGCTCATGAAAATACAAAGGTAACCTACAACACATTTGGAAATGAAAGAGCCTTTGGCATGATAAAAATGCTTTCTAACCAAAAGCCCTTAAATGGCTACATTAACCTACTGTTTAACTAAGCATTATACCGTTATTTCAATTACATTACCTTCTCCATCCATTACGCAGCTTTCAAAGTAGCCGTCTCCCGTGATTCGGCATTCACTAGCAATTTCGTACCCATCGTTTCTAAGACGTTCGGTAAGGGATCGTACCTTTTCTTCGCTTCCTACACTGAACGCTAGATGGATAAACCCTAGTCTTTTGGCATTTCTGCTTTGTTCTTCTAGTGCGGGAAGATTCATAATTTCTAAACGAGAGCCTGTATCAAATGTTAAAAAATACGATGAAAACCCTGTCGTTGCATTATGATATCTATCGCCACTTTTTGCAGAAAAATATGTTTCATAGAACTTTTTTGTCTTTTCTAAGTCTTTAACATAAACTGCTATATGCTCAATATTCATTTTCTGCCACCGCCAATATGAATATTTGGCAAGCGAAAGATTATTTCCTTCTTTTTTCGTTTTGTAGCTTTTGTAGTACTTGTTTTTTTCATTACGCTTACTTTAGTTTTCATGTTCTTTGTCTCCTTTAACTTTTTTTAACATTAATTCATACATAACAATCATTACTGCTAAAATGATACCAATAAACATAGGATATGCAGAAAAGCTTATAGTGCGACCTAAAACGCCAAAGAACGCTGGCATAACTAGGGTACCTGTATATGCAGATGCCATTTCAACACCGGTAATTGCCTGTGAGTTTTTTAATCCAAAATTATAAGGTGTTGAATGAATAATGCAGGGAAACACTGGGGCAGAGCCTAGCCCGATTAACGCAAGACCTACAAACGCTACCATCTCGCCTGCTGGAATAAAGAGAACAACAACTCCTACTGCCATGATTAGCGCCCCTACCCTAATCATTTGTGTATCATTATATTTCATAGCAATAAAACCGCAAATGCCTCGACCAACTGTAATACCTAGGTAGAACAAAGCACCAAAGCCTGCAGCAATCTCAGGAGATACCCCACGATTATATACAAGATAACTACTTGCCCACATACCGGTTGTGTGCTCTATTGCGCAAAAGCAAAAAAATGCAACAGCTATTTGAGCAACGCCCCGAACTTTAAACACTTCTTTTAAGGAAAGCGTTTTATTCGAATGATCTTCTGAATGCTCTTTCGTGGTCACAAGGTTTTTCGCCTTCCAAACAGGGGCACTTGCAAAAATAATGATTGATAAAATAATTTGTATGCCAAAAAGAATCATGTAACCAAATCTAAAAGTCTGACCGCCAGTAAGTGCCATACCCATGATATAAGGGCCAAGTGTTGCTCCTACTCCCCACATGCAATGTAGCCAGCTCATGTGTTTACTTTCAAAATGCACCGAAACAAAGTTATTTAAAGCCGTATCGACACTTCCTGCACCTAACCCGTATGGTACAGCCCATAAACACAGCACTAAGAATGTTGGGCTTGTAGAAAATCCCAAAAGAGCAATTGCAGTAAGTAGGACACTGAGTGTTGTAACCTTGTGAACACCAATCTTGTTTATCAAGCGGTTGCTATTTAAACTGGATATAACAGTACCTGCAGAAATAATAATAGTTACAATTCCCATTCTCGAAATAGGAACACCAAACTCTGTACTAACAATTGGCCAAGCAGAGCCAAGAACAGCATCAGGAAGACCTAAGCTAATAAATGAAATATAAATTAGTGCTAATAACAAACCAATCATTATATATCTCCTATATTTTTTTATAATTATATCGTTATACTAGTGCAATTTCTATGAAAATATCGTATAATACTATAACAATTTCGCCAAAAACAGGAATTATATGAAAGAGTTACAATGTGATATTATACTCGATGGTTCAAGCAGAGAAACAAATGCTCAGGGAACACGTGAATTTCCAGTTGCAGTATATCATGACGATTTATCAAAGGAAACGGTTCCATACCACTGGCATGAAGAACTCGAATTAATTGTTGTAACTTCAGGAGAAATGGAGCTTGTTGTCGAGCTTGAAAAATATATTTTAAAACCAGGTGAAGGTGTTTTTGTTAATTCAGGAAGGCTGCACTCTTGTGAAGCACACTTAGGAAATGGTTGCATCTTAAAGTCTTTTGTTTTTCATCCAAGGTTTTTATACGGCGATGAGGGAAGCATCTTATATCAAGAATACTTTCTACCTCTTTTACAAGAAACAACTTCAAGTACTTGCATTCTTTCGAAAAATCTTTGCGAAACTATTCTACAAGCCTATGATGTTTTTATCAGTGCTTCTTTTGCCTTCGAATTTACTTTGAGAGAAAAGCTTACAGCTGTGTTGCTTTCAGTAATTCAATCAATTGGCAAAACTGATATTCAAAACAATATAAAACAACTGAAGCTTTTAACGAGATGTAAAACTATGATGTCGTATATACATCAAAACTTTCAAAACGACATTACACTATTGGAAATTGCCAAAAGTGCCAATGTAAGTGAAAGTGAGGCATTGCGGTGTTTTAAAACGGTTTTAAGCACAGCTCCAG
>CAYJOZ010000132.1:0-439 GCA_964371925.1 uncultured Treponemataceae bacterium
ACAAAACCCTTAATTGCGAAGCACGGTTTTTTCTTCCCTAAAACCCATCTTTTTCCGGCACGCTTTTTACTGTTTCATACATGAAAACCCTCTGATTTTCTTCAAATCTTAGAAAATTTGGCATAAATTGTTTTCTTCTAATTTTATGAGACGAACGCAACATCACTATCTTGACTGATTGCGCACTTTGTGTTATCCTGTTTTGAGCACAAGCCTACGCTTGTGAAAATTATGTTATTTTTTAAAGAAAGGAAGGTACTCTATGGATATAGTATCATTGTTGCAAGCAGCAACGCCTGAAGCCGGGCTTGGGAGTTTATTAATCCCATTTGGGCTTATGTTTGTTATTTTTTATTTTTTTATTATTCGCCCACAAAGCAAAAAACAAAAAGAAACAAAAAAAATGATTGAAGCACTAAAAAAAGGTGATAAAATTGTT
>CAYJOZ010000132.1:449-5336 GCA_964371925.1 uncultured Treponemataceae bacterium
TCAACAAAAGAACAAAGTATTATTGTAAAAGTAGACGATAATGCAAAAATTGAATTTAGTCGTTCTGCAATTGCGACAGTTCTTTCAGATGTTGCTACAGCAAAAACTGCTGTTCCAAAAGAAACAAAATCAAAAGAAGCAAAATCCACTGAAGCTGAATCAAGCGATCCATTAGAAATCAAAAAATAAATTGTATAGTATAAAGTCGTTTACTAGGTAAACGATTTTATATTTTGGAGTAACACACATGAATAAACGAAGCAGATTTATTCTTCTTGTTGTGGTAATAGCGTTGTGCTTTGTATTTTTAATGCCTTCAATTAAGTGGTATACTGCCACACCTAAGGAATTACAAACACTCGCCCTAAGTTCACTCGAGAAAATTAAAGACTATTCAACTGCCATGGCATCACAAGATTTTAATATGCTCATGGATTTACAAAGAAATGATTCATCTGCACCATTGCCAGATGGATTTGCATACCTCGAAAACGAAGCGGTAAAAGAATATAAATCAACAAAAAGAGATGTTCCCTCTTCAATGACTGTTAGAAATACTCTCTTGGCCTTTTCAGGAGAAAGCGAAGTAAGAGCTGTTATTGAAGATTCATATAGGTCTGAAATCCTTGATGCAAAAGCAACATATGCTAGCGCAGTAAAACTTGGGCTTGACCTTTCTGGTGGTATGAGTATTATTGCACGAGCTGATTTGGATGCAGCACTTGAGTCAATAGGAGATTCTTCATCTACCGATAATGTAAATCTTTTCAAAGAAGATGCAATGAACCAAGTAATTGAAACGCTTACAGGACGCATTGATCAGTTTGGACTTACAAATCCAACCATTCGCAGACAAGGTGAAGATAGGATTTATATTGAGATTCCAGGAGCCGCAGAAGCTGATACCATTAATTCTATTGTTCTAGGTAAAGGTATATTAAATTTTCGACTAGTTGATAGTGATGCAACTGCATTGTTTTCAAACTACTACGCACAAAATCCTACTACAACATTTACAGCAGCTGGTGAATTATTAAATCCTAGTATTATTCCTCCAAACACAGAAGTATTAGGGTATTATACAAAAGACGAATATGGCCTTGATGAAAGAATTGGTTACCTTGTAATAGAGAAGGAAATTTCGCTCGACGGTAAGCACATTGTTTCAGCCTCAGTTGGCTCTAGCCTTTCGGGTTCACCGGAAGTACACCTTACACTTGATGTAGAAGGAGCAGATATTTTTCTTTCATTAACAAGTGCAAATAGAGGAAGGGGCTTAGCAGTTGTGTCTGATGATAAAGTTAAATCTGTTGCAACAATTGGTGATCCAATCCCTGGTGGAAGTGTAGCAGTTACCGATATGAGCTTAATAGATGCGCAAAATCTACAAAAAGTACTTCAAACAGCTTGGTTAAATGTACCTTTAGCTGTTGAAAGTCAGCAAGTAATTGGTGCTTCATTAGGTGACTTAGCAATTGACCAAGGATTAAAAGCTGTTTTATTCGGTCTTTTATTGGTTATGATATTTATGCTTGTATGGTATACAGGGGCAGGTATCAATGCAGTTATTGCTCAAGTTCTAAACTTATTTATGATGTTTAGTATTTTGTCGGCATTTGGTTTAACTATTACACTTTCTAGTGTTGCCGGTATGATATTAACGATTGGTATGGCGGTAGACGCTAACGTAGTTGTGTTCGAAAGAATACGAGATGAATTAAAACTAGGAAAAAGTAGAGCAGCTGCTGTTACTTCTGGTTTTCAACATGCATTTTGGGCAATTATGGATGCGAACGTAACAACATTTATCGCTGCTATATTCCTATCTCAACTTGGAACTGGCTCTATTCAAGGTTTTGCCGTGAGTCTTGCCATTGGTGTTGTATCTTCTGTATTTACAGCCCTTTTTGTTTCTCGCTTGATTTTTGACTTTGGAACACAATCCTTAAAACGAGAAAAAATTAATATCGGATGGAGGCTATCAAAATGAATAAAAAAGTAATACATTTTAGTAAGTGCTTTGTTCCTTTTATTACATTAAGCCTTTTAGTAATTGCATTTGGGTTGTATGGAGTATTCACAAAAGGATTTAACCTTGGCTTAGATTTCCAAGCAGGCCTTATCCAAGAGGTAAGAATTGCACCTGCAGCAATAGAAATGACATATGAAGGACCTGCAAACCTTGCAGTTGAAACAGACAATGTGTCTCTATCAGTTATAATTTCAGGCACAGGTGCTGCAAATGAAACACGAACCTACCTTTATGCAGATTTCCCAACAATTGGTGAGTTGCTTGCACAAGTCAATACCATTGAAGGAGTAAGCGCAATTGCATTACTTGAATCTTCAACCTCTCCAATAGGAATGTTTACTGATTCTTCTGCAAGTAATGTGCTTTCTCAAAATCCTTTTCGCTTACACACATTGGTTGATGTAAGTAGTGTACACATCGATCAAGTGCGTTCAGCATTATCTTCGGTTGCTACTGCCGCAGTTAAATCAGTAGGCTTGGAAAATGAAAACGGATTTCAAATTCGTGTTGAAGATGATGGCACTGATCCTGAAATAAGTAAAAAAACACAAGATGCAATAAAACTTGCTTTATCAAATGAATTTGGTGAAAAAAATATTGCAGTGCTAAAAACTGACTTTATTGGCGCACAATTTTCAGATACACTTGTAGTGCAAACCATTCTATTAGTTGTGGGAACGCTAGCGCTTATTTGGCTTTATGCGACAATCCGATTCAAATGGGATTTTGCTTTAGGTGCAGTTTTTGCCATTATTCATGATGCATTAATTATGACTACGTGTATAGTATGGCTTGACCTTGAGCTTAACGCTACAATGGTTGCGGCTATTATGACAATTATTGGGTACTCTATTAATGATACCGTGGTTGTGCTAGACCGTGTGCGTGAAAATATTACATCGCTAAAACTCAAGAATTTTAAAGATATTCTTAACATTTCACAAACTGAAATTTTGGGAAGAACAATTATAACAACTGTAACAACTTTGTTGGCAGTGTTTGCTTTATACTTCTTTACTGATGGCACAATGAAAGAGTTTGCCCTTGCGCTCATCATTGGTATGCTTTCAGGAGTTTATTCGACAATCTTTATCGCAAGTTCATTTATCGCATTTGCACGCCGTAACTGGAAGCCTAGCGATGAGGAAAAGAAATCACAAGTTGTTGAAGTACAAGTATAGAATTTATTCACGGCTAATCGCCGTGGATGATTTTTAAGTCATTTTTTTAGGGGCGGACACCAGCTAATTGCGAAGCGCAGGTTTCCGCCCCTAAGACCCCACCTTCCTTGCACGCTTTTTCCTTATATCAGATTTTTAAAATTGACAAATAAATTAATCTAAACTTGATTACAGTGGAAATAAATACTAAAAACTGATATACTTTAACCATGACAATAAACATACAAAATCTATTACATACTGCAATGGATGTTGCAAAAGAAGCTGAATGGGTGGGACTGAGACGCAGATCTTCAGTAAGTAATTACTACATAGCTCGAAACGCTCAATTTGATCAAGCTTTTTCTAACCATGATGATGGAATAATGGTTGAAGTTTTAGTTGACGGTAGCTTTGGATATGCTGGGACTTCAGATATGTCTGTGCATGGCATAAAAAGTGCAACAGAGTCTGCAATGAAACTAGCAAGAATTTCTACAAATAAAAATGTGTTTCCTTTTTCGCGAGATGTTAGACCTCAAGCAAATATACAGTATACAACTAAAATTCAAAATACAGCACAAGCTCCAATTGATTCTATATTTGAAACGCTAATAGACTCTTGTTCAGCTTTAAAACAAAGTGATTTAATTATTCAAACTCATGCAATGATAGAATCAGGAACATATAACTTTGAAATAGTTTCAAGTAATGGTACTCAAATTGAGCAAAGTCTTCACTATATAGGGCATAGTTTGCAAGCTGTAGCACAAAAAGATGATATTGTGCAAATACGAAGTGCTAATGGTCCAAGAGGCTTAACAAGACAAGGTGGATTTGAGCTTATTAATAGAGATGAATTATTACAAGAAGCTCAAAATGTAGGGGAGCAGGCTATAGAGCTTTTAGAAGCAGAATCTTGCCCAAATGATACGCGTACTCTTATATTGATGCCAGATCAGCTTATGCTGCAAATCCATGAAAGTATTGGGCATCCTCTTGAAATTGATCGAATATTAGGCGACGAAAGAAACTACGCAGGTAGCAGTTTTGTAAAACTTAGTGATTTTGGAAGTTTGAAGTATGGGTCTAATCTATTAAATGTAACATTTGATCCCACCATTGAAGGTGAATTAGCTAGTTACGGAGTGGATGAAGTCGGAAATATTGCCACTAAAGAGTTTTTAATAAAAGATGGAAAACTATTAAAAGGGCTCGGTAGCTTAGAAAGTGAAAAACGCTCTGGTGTAGGCGGGGTAGCTTGTCAACGCTCAACTTCTTGGAATAGAGCCCCTATCGATAGAATGGCAAATTTAAATATAGAGCCGGGGAAATCTAGCTTTGATGATATTATAAGCAATACTGAAAAAGGCATTCTTATGCACACCAATAGATCTTGGTCAATTGATGATTATAGAAACAAGTTTCAGTTTGGCTGTGAATACGGGCAGTTAGTTGAAAATGGTAAAATTACTAAAACTGTTCGCGACCCAAACTATAGAGGCATATCTTCAAATTTCTGGCAAAATTTAAGCATGGTTGGAGACAAGTCAACTTTTAGAGCTTTTGGAACACCAAATTGTGGAAAGGGCGAGCCAAATCAAGTTATTTTTGTTGGGCATGCAAGTCCGGTTTGTGCTTTTGATAACGTTGAAGTTTTTGGGGGAGGGCGATGATGGATACAATAAACATTGA
>CAYJOZ010000133.1:0-5317 GCA_964371925.1 uncultured Treponemataceae bacterium
CATTTGTAATTGAAAAATCCATCATGTTTTCCCACCCCACGATTTATTGTATGCTACTGTTTACTTGTACATATGTTGTAATTTTCTAAAAAATCCCCCACAAAACACACATCTAAGTTTATATCAAAAAAACAGTTTTTTCAAGATGTTTTGCTAAAAAAAAGCGTATTTTTAAAAGAATTCTTTTAGCCACTCTCCAAAACCAGCAAAAAGACCTCGCCGCTGCTTTCTTTCACGCACTTCAGTGTGTGAGTCAGCTGATTTACTTGCATCAAAGTTTGCAACAAGCAACCCGACCGCAGTTGCATAGTCAGGGCTTCGATAAATTTCAACCGGTCCACCATAATTTGCAGGTTGTGCAATTCTTACATTTGTTGTTTTAAATTCCTTTGTTGCGAGTTCTACAATTCCAGGCAACAATGCCCCTCCACCTGCAAGAATAACAGACCCACTTAAACGCTTGCTTTTAACTTGTTGTGGCAATTTTTTTCTAATAAGAGTAAAAATTTCTTCGACGCGCGGTTGAATAATTTGGCAAATCTCTAGCCTTGAAATTTTTTGAGGAGAGTTCCCTCCTATTCCTGGTATGATAATATCTTCTTCTTCTGATACTAATCCTTCCCAACAACAACCTGATGTCTTTTTTATTTTCTCTGCGCTTTCAAATGAAATACCGCGTACAATTGAAATGTCATCAGTGACGGTACTTCCGCCTATTGGGATCGAAATTGCATGTAAAGGGGTTCCCTCAGCAATAATAAGCACATCTGTTGTGCCTCCACCTAGGTCTATAATTATTGACCCCAATTCTTTTTCTTCTTCACTAACGACAGCTTGTGCAGACGCTAGTGTTTTTAAGAATAAGCCATCTGCTTTATAGCCTGCCCTATCTATACAATGTAATATGTTTGTTGTCAGTGTTCTCGATGCGGTAATAATGCATACTTCGGCTTCTAAGCGTATACCAAGCATATTTATTGGGTTTTTAATCCCTGAATGGCCGTCAATCATATAAAAGCGTGGCACAACATGAAGAATATGCCTATCAAGTGGAATATTTACTGCTTTCGATGCTTCTATTACTCTATCAATATCACCCGAATTTATTTCTCTCGTGCCACTATATTTCGTTGTTGTTGCGACAAATCCCTTAGAAATAAGACTTTCAATTTGACCGCCACCTATCGATGAAATACAATAACGAACTTCTTGGCCAGCCATCATTTCTGCAGCTTCTATTGCAGTTTTTATTGACTGCATTGTTGATTCAATATTTGCAATTTGGCCATGTCGTAAACCAGTTGATGTAGCGCTCCCAATACCTGTAATAAGCAAAGTATTATCTTCAGAAATTTCTCCAATAACTGCACGAACAAAGCTCGTACCTATATCAAGACCAACTAATATATTACTCAAAACAAAGCCTCCCAAACTTTTTTCTAATTGCCTATTCTATATGAAACGGTTCCATAACGCAAGTCTAATTCGGAAACATTTGGACTCACACTCTTAACAACGTCTAATGCAACCATCATATATTTTAACGCATCTTCTGTAAAATTTCTATCGACTAGCACACGAGTTTTCGTATGAACAGGAAAAATTACTAGCTCATAGTTATCATATTTCTTTGGAGTAATTACAATTTCAGAAATAACTTGTAAGTAGCCAGCATTTGCTGCATTGATTTCAGATATTTGCTTTAATAATGGAGCAAATTTGTTATCTAATCTCATACCATCAAAAAAGGTATCAATTTCAAAGCCAGTAACTAGGGGCAAATTACTTGCATAATTTGTGGTATTTGATTCAAAGATAACCCCATTTTCATCAACTAAGACTGGTACCGTTCGTGCATCTATGTTCGCTAATGTCATTGCAACGGGCGTTCTTTCTTTCACATCAACAATTATTTTATTTGGAAATCGTTTTTGTACAGAAACACTTTCAACTGCACTATATGAAAGCAGTTCATTAGCAGCAAGAGATGTATCAAATTGCAGCCAATTTGTTCCACATGACTGTGCTAAGTGTGAACCTAATTCATTTGCTTCAAGGCTATTAAGACCTGAAAATGACACTGTAGACGCAGTTGTGTTAGGAATTACTACAAAATATGCAATAGCTTGTATAGCTAATACAAATGCCAATGTTGCAAAAAGAATTACCAATATTTTTTGACTTCCTCGTTTTTCTACCTTTTGCGGTTTTTGAGATTCATCTGTAAAGTACCTATCCATATCATGTAATATACTTTGCTCACTCATAATGTATTCCTTCTTCATTTTTTTTATATCTTGACACATTTACTAACAACCCGCATAAACAAAGTGTTAATAACATTGATGATCCACCTGCCGAAAAGAACGGTAAAGGTATGCCTGTTGCGGGAAAAGCCCCTGAAACAACAGCACAGTTTATTGCTGATTGTAGAACGATAATAAGTGCGCTACCAAAAGCTATAATACTTCGATATCGATTCTTACATTTGAAAGCTATTTGAAAAGCTTTCCAAGCAAAAAAGCCCAATATAACTATATAGATGAGTACACCTATAAATCCCATTCCTTCTGCCCAACCGGCAAATACAAAGTCTGCCTGAACTTCTGGTATTCCATGTACCTTATCTACGCCTGTCATCCCATTACCAAGGAACCCACCATCACTTATTGCCTTTTTGGACATACTAACTTGATAGTTCACACCGTTTTTATCATACTCAGGTCGTAAAAATGCTATTAGTCGATTTACCCTGTATTCTTCGGTAAACACAAACAGAAAGCTTGCTGGCAGTGCAAATACTGCAAAAATTGCAAACCAAAATGCCTTTATCCCCACAACAAATAGAATCGAAAAACCGATTAGCAATATAAATACTGCAGTTGAAAAATCGTTTTGTATAAATACAATAATTACAAAGCCAAAGATACCAACTGCACATGGTAAAACTGTAGCCATAGGGTCATTCAATCTGTCATGTTTTTTATCTAACAAGTTTGCTAAAAATAAAACCAGTGCAATTTTTGCAACTTCAGACGGTTGAAACGTAAGTCCGCCGGGGAGTGCAATCCACCTGCTTGCACCATTTCGCTCTATGCCAATAACTGGAAAAAACGGTACAATACAAAGAACAAAGGTCCCTATTACAATATACGGTAAAAATTTTCTTACAGAATCTAAATCTACCCAAGCACATACTACAGCAAAAACAGTGCTAGCTCCAATAAAAAGTAATTGCCTTTTTAAAAAGTACAGATCATCAGAAAACATTCGATATGCATAGGATGCAGATGATACGTATAATGTTACAAGACCCAAACCTAAAAGCAATATAATTGAAATTATAAGCGTGTTATCGAACTTTGTTCTGTTTTCAGGGCGTTCAGCAGAGATATGTGAGTTTTTCATTACACTCCCTCCCTGTTCTTGAACATGTTATTTATTATAGAGGTTGCACGCTCTAATCGAATGCCTCGAGCAGCCTTAAGAAGTATAATATCATTGCGTTTTATTACTTTTTTGATATTATCACAAAGTTCTTTAATACTATCATCGTCAGTAGAGCCCATGCAAAATACTGTTTTATCATGCCCTTGTCGAACACCTGTATAGGCTTTATAAAGGTTTTCACCAACTAAAGCAATTACTTCAATAGGTGAGTTTAGTGCACTTTCTACTATTTTTGCATGGAGGGCATCACTTTGATTGCCTAACTCACGCATGTCGCCCAAAAAGGCAATTCTTTTTCCATTCCAATTAAGGCTACTTAAAAAATCTAAAGATGCAGTCATTGACTCAAAGCTGCCATTGTAACAGTCTTGAATTATTGTTGGTTCACCTTCGAGAATTTCACTGCGACCAAATAACGGGCGTATTGATTCTAAACCACATTTTATAGCATTTGCTTCTAAACCAAAATGTTGTCCAATTGCAACCGCAGCAATTGCATTTTGAGCATTGTGTTTTCCTATAAGTGGAAAGTGTATTTTTTGACCGTTATATGAAATAGTACTTCCATTCAAACCAGATAATTCAACGTTATCAATTCCGCTTGTTGAGTGTTCTCCATACGCAATTATGTTGCCTTTTACATCTTTCTTTAAAAAGTCTGCAAACTGTTCATCTTCGTAAATATATCCTGTGCATGAATCTGTAAAATTTGAAAAAATTTGTTTTTTTTCCTCAGCTATTGCCAGCTGTGTGCCGAGAATACCAATATGGGCAGTTCCGATGTTTGTAATAAGTGCAACGTCAGGAATAAATACATCAGTAATTTCTTTTATTTCACCCCTTCTATTAGTACCCATTTCAAAAATACCAATTTCATGTTCATCTGAAATAGTAAACATTGACAATGGAAGGCCAGTTTCTGAATTAAGATTACCGACATTGGTAATTACAGAATATTTTTGAGCTAATACTGCTCCGATGCATTCTTTAGCAGTTGTTTTTCCATTTGAACCAGTAACGGCTATTTTTCTAAGGTTAGGGAATTTAGAAACATATCTTTTGGCAGCCTGTTGCAATGCATGTAGTGTGTTTTCAACAACAATAATAAGGCTTTTGCCAAGCAACGTATCATATTCTGCTGCATAATCATTAATTGATGTCTTTTGTACTAAAATGATTTCAGCACCCTTTTCTGATGCAATTGACACATATTGGTGGCCATCTTGATTTTCTCCAACAAGAGGAATAAACAATGAACCATTAGTTACATTTCTACTATCTGTCACAACTGATGTAAAACCCTTGTTTAGTAGCGCATTAGCACTATACAAAGAGCCCTGAGTAGCATCGAGTAGTTCTTGAACTGTTAGTAGCATTCCCTTTTCCACCGTTTTTTTTATTCCCCTCTTTTCATTTCAACGCGTACGATTTCATCACTCGTAGCTTGATGCATACCAAGCTCTTCTACTGCTATTTTTTCTATCCGCGTAGAGCTAGATAGAAGTCCTAATTCAGTAATCAAACGCTTATTACTTTCAATGGCATCATTTTGCTTTTGTTCTAATATCCTTATTTCAGTATCAAGACGAGAGTATTTATTTGACTGTATTGCTTCTACAGCTAAAAATGCTGGTATGCATAGCGCCATTAGTATCATAAAAAATGATTTTGCAAATGGTTTTTCAGTTCTCATATTACCCCTCTAGTTTTTCTATTACTCTAAGTTTTGCACTTCTTGAAGGTGCATTTTCTTTTATCTCTTCTTGTGTAGGTCCCACAGGCTTTCTAGTTAGAATTTTTGCCTTTGGTTTCCCTCCACATATACATATCGGCTGTTCTGGAGGGCAAGTACAGTACTTACCTAAGT
>CAYJOZ010000134.1:0-5304 GCA_964371925.1 uncultured Treponemataceae bacterium
ATCTAAGACAAAGATGGAAATGACTTATACCCGGAAATAAAAAAACGAGCTTTAGAAAAAAATAATACAGAAAAGCACGGGGATATGGTGCGCTACGAATACATAAAACAACTTGGGTACTATTGTACAGAGTCAAGCGAACATAATGCTGAATATAACAACTTCTTCATAAAATCAAAGTACCCAGAACTTATTGAAAGATTTAATATTCCTCTTGATGAATATATTAACCGTTGCATTAAACAAATTGATGGATGGGAAAAAGAACGCGATGACATTCTCAAAGACGGAAAAATTACTCATGATCGTTCACATGAATATGCATCATACATAATGGAAGCTATGATTACTAATAATCCATACAAAATTGGTGGAAATGTAATGAACAATGGATTGATAACAAACCTTCCAAAAGAGGCATGTGTTGAAGTTCCGTGCTTAGTAGATGGTTCTGGAATAACACCTTGTTATGTAGGAGATCTTCCTGTGCAACTAGCAGCAATGAACATGACAAACATTAACCCACAATTATTAACAATTGAAGCTGCTCGTACAAAAAAACGTGAACACATTTATCATGCTGCAATGCTAGATCCTCATACTTCATCAGAACTTAGTATCGATGATATTCGAGCCATGGTGGATGAAATGGTTGACGCTCACGGCGATTACATGAAAATGTATAAGTAGGTTGTAAAAACCCCAGTTAGGGGCAACAAATAAAATTGCATATAACACATGCATGGAGGAACTATGAAAAAAATTATTGGAATAATGCTCATCGCACTTATGGCAATAAGCATTATGTCTTGTGCAAAAGAAGAAACAGCAGTTGCTTCTGGACCACTAACACTAGCAATTTGGGACAATAACCAAGAGCCAGGATTACGTAAAATTATTGATGATTTTACTGCTGAAACAGGCGTAGAAGTAGAAATCCAAGTTACACCATGGGCACAATATTGGACAATGCTTGAAGCTGGTGCAACAGGTGGATCACTACCTGACGTATTTTGGATGCACTCAAACCAATTTGCAACATATGCAAAATATGACATTCTTTTAGATCAAACAGATTTAATTAATTCTAGTGACCTTGTTGATTTAAGTAAGTTTCCAGAAGGGATTGTAGGATTATATAATTGGGAAGGAAAACAGTTTTCAACACCAAAAGATATGGATACAGTTGCCCTTTGGTACAACAAAACAATGTTTGATGAAGCAGGAGTTGCATACCCAGATGACACATGGACATGGGATACATTTAGAGCAGCTGCAGAGAAGTTAACAAAAGATGATGGAAGCCAATATGCATACGCACAAAGCACCGACGAAATCGCTGTAAACTGTGTTGTATATACTATGGGTGGTGAAATTATTAGTGAAGACAAAAAAACATCTGGATTTGACAATCCAAACACCATAAAAGCAATGAAATTCCTTGGGGATATGTCAGTTGATGGACTTATGCCTCCATATGAAGTATTGGCAGAAAATGCGGACACGGCTCTTTTTGAAGCTGGCAAAGTTGCTATGATTGCTGTAGGGTCTTGGCACGTTCCTCGTCTTTGTAATAATGAATATGTAATTGAACATGGAGATCTCGCAGTTCTTCCAAAAGACCCAACAACAGGTCGACGAGTTTCTATTTACAACGGTCTCGGTTATGCTATTGATAAGAACACAGACCAAGCTGATGAAGCATGGAAATTAATTGAGTACTTAGCATCTGAAGAAGGACAACAAAAGCAATCTGACCTTGGTGTTGTAATTTCAGCCTACGAAGGAACAACAGCAAATTGGATTAATGCATATCCTGACTTTAACCTCCAAGCATACCTTGATATGATGGATGACATCGTGTTCCGCCCATACTCAGAAAATACAGTAGTTTGGGAAAATTCAAATACACAAAAACTTATTGATATTTGGACAGGAAAAAGATCTGCAGAAGAAGTATGTGCAGAAATCTACACAACAATGAATGACTTTTTAGCAAAAGAATAATTAAACACTCATATACTAGGACTGAAAACGTCCTAGTATTTTTTTTAACAACAAAGGGGATAAATTGAAAACAAATGTAAATTATGCATCAAAACACGCAAGAAATGTTTTTTTGTGGGGGTGGGGATTTTTATTACCAACCATGCTAGGTTTAGTAATTTTAAATATTATTCCTGCATTTCAAACACTTTGGCAAAGTTTTTTTAGAACAGGCGCCTTTGGAAAAGGCAATGTTTTTATAGGATTAGAAAATTACAGAACATTATTTGCGGACGCCGATGTTTGGCAGGCCCTAATAAATACCTTTAAATATAGTATTATTGAAGTACCTTTTTCAATAGTTTTAGCTCTTATTATCGCCGTTTTATTAAATCGAAACATACACGGACGAGGCACATATCGTACGATTTACTTTTTACCGATGGTTGCAGCTCCAGCTGCAGTGGCAATGGTTTGGAGATGGCTATACAACTCTGAATTCGGGCTTCTTAATTATTTATTGTCAATAGTAAACCTCTCTCCTGTTGTTTGGCTCTCTAATCCTGATATTGCATTTATATCAGTAGCATTCGTAGGCGTATGGTCGGTGTTAGGTTATAACATGGTTTTATTCCTTGCGGGCTTACAGGAAATACCAGGCGATTATTATGAAGCTGCGGAAATAGATGGAGCAAGCAAGGTTTCACAGTTTTTTAATATAACAATACCTTTACTATCTCCTACAATGTTTTTCGTAACCGTTACTCGTGTCATTGCTTCATTAAGAGTTTTTGATTTTATATACATCATGATGGATCAAACAAATCCCGCTCTAAAGCAAACACAATCACTGGTATATTTATTTTACAACTATTCATTTGATGAGTTCAACAAAGGTTATGGTTCTGCAATTGTACTTCTACTACTATTTGTCATAATGATTGTTACTGTAATTCAATTAATTTTGCAAAAAAAATGGGTTTCTTATAATTAGGCCAGAGGAAAAAAAATGAAGAAAGAACTTTTAAAACATAGTGTTTGGGTACATATTATTCTCCTTATCGGAGCTTTTACAATGTTAGTTCCGTTTGCATGGATGATTCTTACATCATTCAAAACAATTAGCGAATCAACACAATTACAACCATTCTTAATTTTTCCATCAGAGTGGCGCTTTGATGCATTCGAGGCTGTTATACAAAACATGGATTTTTTAACTTTATATTGGAATACCCTTGTACTAATAATTTTACGTATTGCATGTGCCCTTTTAACATCATCTCTTGCAGGCTATGCTCTTGGCAAGCTCGAGTTTAAAGGAAAAAAATTTGCATTTGGATTAGTACTATTTCAAATGATGATTCCACCACAAATATTTGTTATACCACAGTACTTGATGGTTGCAAAAATGGGTCTATTAAACACTCACTTTTCATTACTATTTCCAGGTTTGGTAACAGCATTCGGAACATTTTTGCTCCGACAAGCATTTAAGTCTCTACCTAAAGACTTAGAACATGCGGCATTATTAGATGGATGCAATATAGGACAAACATTTTTATATGTAATGTCTCCTTTAGTAAAATCATCTATGGTAGCATTGTCGATATTTACCGCATTATTTGCCTATAAAGAACTTTTGTGGCCACTTGTTGTAAACACAGACCAAGCAACAATTCCATTATCTGCAGCTTTAGCAAAACTTCAAGGTCAATTAGTACCTAACTATCCAGAATTTATGGCGGCATCATTCTTGGCTTGTCTTCCAATGATTGTTTTGTACATAATATTCCAAAAGCAATTCATAGCAGGTATCGCAACATCTGGTGGCAAACTGTAAGCAGCATAGCTATGATTTGATAAAATTAAAAAAAGTAAACTTTTCCGACATTCGGTGAGTTTACTTTTTTTATTTATCGTACAATGTTTTTGTTTATCTCAATCTTGCCTAACTGTGCATTGTAACAACATCGTTGCCCTTTAAGTCTTAAATTGATCTACATATTCTTTTACAAGATGAATGCTCTCTTTTGTAGAGTGTGATATTTCGTTTACACTTTCTGAAGATTTTCTAATTTCTCCTGCGCCCTGTGTCATTTCTTCTATGCTAGAGACTATTAATGCTGTAACCTCATTTAGTTTTTGAACGCCGTCTTGTATTTCATGTCCACCATGAAATATTTGGCTACTTCCATCTTGTACCGTCTTTGTTACAGCAGATATATCATGCATTGACTTTAATACTTGTTCATTTGCCAAAGATTGTTCTTGCATCATGTTTGATACATGGGATTCTTGCATTTTTACGTTTGTAATTAAATCAAAGATTGATGCAAATTGACTTTGTGCTGCGTATGCATTTTCCGATAAATCTTCTATGTCTACCTTCACCGTTTTTAAAACTTGTGTTATGGATTTACTTTGCCTATCAGAATCTTCTGCAAGCTTTCGTATTTCTTCTGCAACAACGGCAAATCCTTTTCCTGCATCTCCTGCATGGGCAGCTTCGATTGCAGCATTCATTGCTAAAAGACTTGTTTGAGATGCTATTGCTTGAATAACATTACTTGCTTCTAATAATCCTTCTGACTGTGCTTCTATTTTTTTTGTGATAGAGGTAGAATGCTCAATTGTATCCCTACCTTTTTCTGCTGCAATGCCTAGGTTTGTAACTTCTTCTTCGTTTTTGTGTAATACATCGCTTACGGAGCGAATATTTGCAACCATTTGCTCGGTTGCAGCAGTGGAATCTCCTACGCTTTCAGCTTGCCTTTTAACTTCACCATCAAGACTTTCAATATTTTTGACAATATGTGCAACTGTTGAGTCTATTTCTTGAACAACAACGGCTGCATGGTTGAGTACTTGCTCTCGTATGCTTTCTACATTACTTGCAATTTCGTGTACTGCACTTGCTGCTCGTGCTGCATCTGTTGATAGGCTTTCTCCCATGTGTCCAAGATTTTCTGTTTCTCCCTTTATTGTTGCAATTAAAGTATGCTGATTTTCAATAAAGGTATCTATGTCTTTGCAAAACTCACCTATTTCATCGTTTCTCTTCATTCCTATATGATAGGTTAAATCTGCATCGCCTTGTGCAAGAGATTTTATTGCTTTTACTGCAACTTTTAAGGATCCAAATGTTTTTACTTGAATAAAGATAAAGTTGATAATTTGTAAAACAATAAAAATAGATAGATATAGTATCATCCTCGTTATCCATGAATCGTTTTTTGAAACCAATTGTTCTATTTCACTCAAAGTACGCACATCCATTAATGCTAAAAACTATTCTTGGTCCGCATAAAGTTTATTTAA
>CAYJOZ010000135.1:0-5266 GCA_964371925.1 uncultured Treponemataceae bacterium
ACAAAGAGGTAAAAAGCACCGTCTGGTTCAACTACAGGAAGCCCAATTTCTTTTAATCGTTTTGACATAAGGTTCCGTCTCTGCTGATAGGAAATTCTCATTTTTTCAACTTCAGGGCCACCTGAACGAAGACCTTCTACAGCACCGTATTGACTCATGATAGGAGCACATATAGATGAATATTGATGTAATTTGTGCACTTGCTCCATAAGGTCTGGAGGACAACACACGTAGCCAATTCTCCAGCCTGTCATAGCAAAGGCTTTTGAGAACCCGTTTAATACAACGCTGTATGGTTTCATTCCTTCAAAAGAGGCAATCGAAACGTGCTCGTTATTATCATACACAAGTTCGCAATATACTTCATCGGTTAAAACCCATATTTGGTGTTTTTTTACAACCTCTGCAATTTTTTCAAGTTCCTCTTTTGGAATCATTTTTCCTGTTGGGTTGCTTGGCGAACAAAGCATAAGAGCCTTTGTTTTTGGAGTGATAGCTTTTTCTATTTGTTCTGCAGTAGGATAAAATCCATTTATACTGGTGTCAAGATGAATAAGTTTTGCATTGCAAATTTCTGCTAGAGGTTGATATGAAACATAGCAAGGCTCACAAATAATAATTTCATCCTGAGGATTAAGTATCGCTCGCAAGACAGCATCAATTGCTTCTGAAACGCCTATAGTTATGAGTATTTCATCTTTTGGGCTATAGTGAAGGTTGTATTTTTCAAGATACTTTGCAATTTCTTCCCTAAGTTCTGTAAGACCCCAGTTTGAGGTATACGATGTATGCCCTTGTTCAAGATGATAGAATGCCTCTTCTCGTATAATCCAAGGAGTAGGGAAGTCTGGCTCGCCAACCCCTAATGAAATAATATCATCCCTTCCTATTACGAGGTCAAAGAATTTTCTAATTCCTGATGGAGGTATTGTAGTTATTGTTGAAGATAGTTTGTCTTCTCGTGTATTCTGTTGCATAATTAAGCACTAACTCCTTGACGCTTATCTTTTTTGTCGTCTGCATAAACAATATCATTTTCTTTATATTTTTTTAACATAAAAGTAGTTTTTGTTCCTCTTACGCCATCGATTGTCGAAAGTTTTCTCGCTACAAAAAAAGAAACTTCTTGGATGCTCGCGCCTTCAATAATTACTTTTAGGTCGTAGCCACCTGACATTAAGTAAAGAGATTTTACTTCTGGAAAACGAAATATTCGATCCGCTATTGCGTCAAAGCCATGCTCCCGTTCGGGAGTAACTTGAATTTCTATTTCGGCTCGAACAAGATCTTTTTTTGATGGAACTTTTTCAGGGTTAATAATAGCAGTGTATTTTAGTATTATTCCATCGTTTTCAAGGTTTGTAATAATAGCAGCAACCTCCGCGGTTGTTTTACCTGTCATCGCAGCTATGTCGTCTGTTGTGAGTCTTGCATTTTCTTGTAATAAATTTAATATTTCGTCCATGTATTATATAATATATGATTAAGCCATAATTTTCAAGCTATGAGCAGAGTAATTATAAACATATTCGAAAAATGTTTTTAGGAATCTTTGAAAATGGTGTAATTATTTTTCCCTTTGCTTTTTACAGAGTATAGAGCTTTATCTGCAATAGTATACAATGTTTCTAAATCTGTTCCATGTGCAGGTGCAAGGGCAATACCAATGCTATACGTAATTGTAACGCTTTTGTTATTTGACGTGTATGTTTTCTGCAATTTTTCGCATACCGTTTGAGCTTTTTTTTCTACTGAATCAATAGAGTCAACATTTTTTAAGTATACAAAAAATTCATCTCCACCTATTCTTCCTATAATATCATCTGACCTAAAGATGTGCTTTAAGCCGTTTGCAGCCTCTTTGAGAACCTCATCTCCCTTTAAGTGTCCAAATGTGTCATTGATTTGCTTAAAATTATCGCAATCTAATATAAAAAGTGCTGCAATTTTATCATGAAGATGATTAAGTTCGTAGGCAATGAGTGATTCTGTATGCGTTTTGTTAAATACATCTGTAAGAGAATCTCTTTCGGCTGTTTTGCGAAGCTCTTCTGTGTGTCGTATATCATCATCGATGTTTTCTAAAAATGCAAATGTTTTTAAAGGTATATCTTTGGGACTTTTAACAACAGTAGAGGAAAGCTCACACCAAATGTATCTACCATCGGCATGCTGTAAGCGAAATCGCTCTTCAAAAACAGTTTTAGCGTCTACCATATTTTTCAAAATACGTTGAAACTTTTTAATATCATCAGGATGTACTAAATCTAATCTTCCAAGTCCATTACGAATATCTCTGGTAATTAATTCTCGGCCAAAAATGGTTGCATAATCAGAAACAGCAGAAAGTATATTTTTTTTGTGATCCCACTCAATGATTACTTTGTTCGTTATATCTGCAAGTGTTTGTATTGAGTTTTGCATCATTAGGGCATCTGCTTGCGATTTTTTTTCTACATAAAAAATAAAAATAAAGAGTAAAATAATTACTGCGAGGATAGATGAGGTTAAAGTAATTCCCGCTGTTTGATGTGAAACAGCATTTTTTTCAATTTCTTCTTTAGGAACAACACTTGTAATCATCCAGTTGTTTATGCCGACCGGCATGTAATACATGTATCGTATATTTCCTTCATATGAATACTTTGTCATAGCACTTTTACCTGAGAGAAATGACGTCGAGGTTGTTTCGTAGTCATACCCATCTACAAATGTTACTAAAGGCATTGCATCAATAAATGACTCGTCCATCAGTATCTCTACTCCTGTCTCTGAGGTTGCAAGGTATTCTCCATTTCCATCAATGATATGAAAAAACCCCCCTGAGGTGAAAAAGCTCTTTGCAAGCATTTGTGAAAGTTCTTTAGTGCTGATTATCCCATTTAAATAGTGTCCATTAAAAGGGTCCTGCATTGCAACACTTACTGAAACAACATACTCTTCATGAAGCGTATCAAAGTATGCATCTGAAATATATGCGTTCGAATACATATATTCTGTCAATAATGATTTTTCTTCTTGAGGTGCTGTTATATCACAAGCGGTGTGCATCATGCCGTCTGGAGTGTATAGACTAACACATAAAAAGCCACCCTCTGTTTTTATATCATGTAAGTGCGTTGAAATAAGCGATGGATTTGTATTGTTCGGATTTTTTTCAAGGCCTCGAGATCCTATTGATAGTGTTTTTGCAAATTCTGCAAACAAAAAGTTGATTGTGTTAACATTGTTGACAGTGGTAATTAAAAGATCGTCTTCTATCTTTTTAGCTTCAATATCTGCTGAGCGGTGCCAAAATACTGTAATTGCAAGTGCTAGAAATGCAAAAACTCCGAGTGCTGTTAAAGCTGTATAAACATATTTTAGTTTGCGCAATGTTGTCTCCATTAAACATGCTTATGCAAGGTGCTGTTAAACCTTGTACTTCTTTTTAAAACTGAGTTACTCCATCTCTTCTAAGCTTTTTAGCATTTCTTGAGCAATTTTATCGTTAGGGTCAAACTCAAGTACTGCTAAGAAGAAAAGTCTTGCCTCTTCAATATTGCCTTCTTTTAATGCAATGTAACCTAAATTAGACATTATTTTAGTGTTTTCGCTTTCAAGTTGCATTGCTTTTGTTAGGTATGACTTAGCGCCATCAAAATCGCCAAGTTCTGTTAAACATATAGCTAGTTCATTGTAGGTATCAGTATTGGCCCCGTCGCACTGGATGGCTTGCTCTAAGGCTGCTTTCGCATCTTCCCACCGTTCTAACCTTCTAAGTGCCCATCCTAGCATAAACCATGCATTCCATACAGTAGGATTTTTCTCTATAAAAGTGCGAATGGTTTCTAAGCCTTTTTCTTCATGGCCCATTGAAATAAGGTCGTAAGCGCTTTTAAATAGTTCGTCGTCAAGATTTCGTTTTTCTATGTCTGATACTATTTCCTGTGCTCTTTCTCGTTTGTAATCGCCATTTTTTCCAAGCTGTTCTTCTGTTAAGTCTGCGGTTAAAGCTATGTATGTTTCAAAACATTCTCTCGCACGAGAAAAATTCTTTTGCTTTAAGAAAAAGAAGCCTGCATTAAAAAATGCATCAGGGATTAACTCTTCAGCTTCCATGACTTTTTTATAATAAATAAAAGCACTTTCATCATAAGCATCTGCATCTTCAAACAAGCTCGATCTTCTATATGAGTCGGCTCTTTGGTCAAAAAAGAGCGCCATGTTTAATGCATTTGCCATGTCATCTGGATCTATGCCCTGTAATGCTAAGAAAATTTCTTCTGCCACATCAAAATCTTCATTTTTTACTTTTAATATTGCAGCATCCGTTAATTCTTGTTTTATATTTGGTTTTGCAGCTAATAACAAAGATCGGTAATATTTTTTATCCTTGCACTCATTATCATATGCCAACACAGTAAGAATCCCTGCAAGAATTTGCTCCCATGCAAGGCTATCAATAGAAAATGAATCTGCAGTCTCGTCATTTGCTTCTCTTTGTACTGGTAAATGTATTGTTGGGTCAAGTGAAAAGTTCGAATTTTCTGGAATAAAATCTTCAGGAAGTGAAATATAGACTAATCTGTCAAGTGGATTTGCAGGGTTCATGATTAACTCTCCTGTGTGTTTGTATTCGCGCCTGAAGTTGTATCATCAGCTTTTTCGTTGCTTTCTTGTGGTTTTTGATTTGGGTCTTCAATTTCAAAGTTGTCTTTGTCTTGGGCTGCATTATCATCTGCAAACTGAACTCCGCTTTCGTTTGCATTGAGCATTTTTTTTCGGAAAGATGTGAGATATTTATTTACATGCATTTTATATGATATTGGAATAGAGTCCTCGGTAAAATTCATTGAAAAGGCTACGAGATCTTTTCTCCCTTCGATATTTTCTACTTGAACAACTTTTCCCTGAATATCAAGTATTTCATTTGGTTCATCAAATGCAAGTCGTAATATGGTGTCTTTTTCTTTTAAAAATTGAGGAACTCCCATCATAAGAACTTTTGCACCACCGAAAGATAGGTCTCGTATAATACAGTTTCTAGGAACCCGATCAATAAAAACAAGCGTTTCTTTTCGCAATAGATTTAGCCTTCGCATTGCATCCGGAGTAATAGGTATGCGTTCTTCTGATCGTTTTGCATAATTACTTTTTGCTTCTAACAAGCCACCAAGGGCAACGATAAGATCATCAGGTGGCTTTCCATTGTAGTCAATAGTTGCTATAGCCAAGTCTTGTGAATTCATATATTGTTGGACATCTGTAACTCGGCCATTTACAA
>CAYJOZ010000136.1:0-5098 GCA_964371925.1 uncultured Treponemataceae bacterium
AGTATTGCATAAATAGGTAACTGTAATTATAACTTGGTATGTCACTTTCCCACTGCAATACGCTTTTTGTCGTAATGTGGCTAGATCTAAGGAGGCTTTTTGTATCATCTGTTTTATCATGAGTGGTTATATGTCGTGCGTATTCAGCAAGGGCTTCATCAAGCCAAACTAGGTTAGCTACAGCTGAGGAACCTCTGCTTCTCGTTATTTGGTGTTGAATCTCATGATATGCCGTGGCTATTGAAAGGTCTATGCCTTCTACAGCCAGCTGATTAAAACTTACTAAGGAGTATCCATTTACAATGGTGCCATAGATACCAGATGGGAAGTTTACAATTAAAACTTTAACTTTTCCACCTAATGCTGTAGCAGGGTCTCCAAAAACGCGAACCATATTATCATATGCAGCATTAAATTTTCGAACATATTCTGCTATTCTTGTTTCACTGCTCCCCGTTGGTTTTGCTTCAATATGGCTAATATAATCAGATCTGTTTTCGATTAAAAAAACTGCTTTGTCTGTTACTTCTAAAACTTTTGCATTGATAGTACGTGTGTCAGCAGCAGATTGTCCTGAGATGCTAATATCTCTAATAATATCGCCTTTTGAATAGTTGACTGCTAAAGCGCTTCGATTGATTTGCTTAGAAAGCATCTCGCTAGGCGAAAGGAATAGTGCCGGTTCATTTTCGTTTTCATATGGGTTATGCGTTAAAGACTTTGTTACTGAATATAAAGAAGCCGGGGGCGTGCCTGTTGTTTTCACATAGTAGCCAAATTTTTTTTGGCCTTTAAAGCTTGATGTTATATATGAATCTTCTTTTGCCATCCATACATGTACTGATATCAGCTCGCCTTCATTGTCTGGAATTGCTAGAGTTCCATCTTCATTAACATACATGACGCCATTTATATTTGTGCTATCAGGCGGCGGAAGAAAATCTTTAGGTGTTTCTGGTCGACTAATAACTACATCGTTATAGGGTAGCTCTTCAACAACAGGATTTGTTCCTTGAGGGCAAGATACAAGTAGAAAAATTGTGAATGCAACGAATAATAAATATTTCATAAATCCTCTTCAATAAAATTTTGAATAATCATTCTAAAGGGAAACAGAGGAAGCGTCAAGACCTCATCTGTGAATATTTTGGTATTTTATGCTATTTCCCCACTTGTTAAAGCATTTTATTTGCGGTATACTAACATTATCAATACAAAACGAGGTATATATGAACGGAAAATACTTATTTACATCTGAGTCTGTTGGTGAAGGCCATCCAGATAAGCTTTGTGATCAAATTTCTGATGCTGTTTTAGATGCGTGTTTAAAAGCAGACCCTGAAAGTCATGTTGCCTGTGAAACATTTGCTTCAACTGCTTTAGTGCTCGTCGGTGGAGAAATTACAACGTCAGCATTTGTTGACATACCTGAGCTTGCAAGAAGTATTGCTGGCGAAATAGGCTATACAAATGCAGAATATGGTCTAGACTGCAATTCGATGGCAGTACTAAATGTAATCCATTCTCAATCGCCTGATATTAATCAAGGCGTAGTAGGAACTGGCCTTGACGAGTTTAAGGGTCAGCAAGGAGCAGGAGATCAAGGTATGATGTTTGGGTTTGCTTGCACAGAAACACCAGAACTAATGCCTGCACCGATAACTTTTTCACATGATATTCTTAGAAGAGCAGCAAAACTTCGAAAAGATAAAACAATCCCATGGCTTAGACCCGATGCAAAAAGTCAAGTAACAATAGAATACGAAGGACACAAACCTTTAAGAATAGACACTGTTGTTGTATCGCATCAGCACGATCCAGAAATAACTCATGGTGCAATTACAGAGTGCGTTATTGAAGAAATTATTAAGCCTGTACTAGATCCAACAGGCTTAATGGATGCTAATACAAAGTTCTTTATTAACCCAACTGGGCGCTTTGTAACGGGTGGTCCTTATGGCGACACAGGTTTAACCGGTAGAAAAATAATTGTAGATACCTACGGTGGAATGGGTCGGCACGGCGGTGGAGCTTTTAGTGGAAAAGACCCTTCAAAAGTAGACCGCTCTGCAGCTTATATGGCACGATATATAGCAGAAAACATTGTAGCAGCAAAATTAGCAGAACGATGTGAAGTTCAACTTGCGTATGCTATTGGTGTACCGTTTCCTGTATCAATTATGGTTGATACATTTGGCACAGGGAAGGTTGAAGAATTTGTCCTTTCTAATGCTGTAAGTGAAGTCTTTGATTGCTCTCCAAGTGGTATTATTACAACTCTCGATCTTAAAAAACCGGTATATCAAGCAACTTCAGCATATGGCCATTTCGGAAGAAGTGAGTTCTCTTGGGAAAAACTTGATAAAGTTGAAGCTCTTTTAAAAGCAATAAAATAAGGATTAATATGGAGAAAAGACTCTCATCTATAGAAATGGTGACTCATGATGAAATAGTTGAGATATTTTCTCGTTTTAAGAGCCAAAATCCCGAGCCAAAATCAGATCTTGTCTTTCATAGTCCATATACATGCCTTGTTTCAGTTGCGTTATCTGCGCAAACAACAGATAAAGGCGTTAATAAGGCTACCGAACATTTGTATAAAGTAGCAGATACCCCAGAGTTAATGGTCGCACTTGGTGAAGAAAAGCTTATTGAGTATATACGTACCATTGGGCTATATCGCAATAAAGCAAAAAACGTTATAAAACTTAGCCAAATGCTTATAGATAACTTTAATTCAGAAGTTCCAAGTAACCGGGAAGCTTTAGAAAGCCTTCCCGGTGTGGGGCGAAAAACAGCAAATGTTGTTTTGAATGTAGTTTTTGGTGAGCCGACCATGCCCGTAGATACTCATCTATTGCGAATCTCTCCCAAAATTGGTCTTTCTACAGGCATTACACCCGAACAGGTAGAAAAAGATTTATTAGCATGTATTCCTGCTGAATTTTTAGATCATGCGCATCATTGGCTTATCTTGCAAGGTCGATATACGTGTATTGCACGAAATCCAAAATGTGAAGAGTGTACTATTGAAGATATATGTAAAAAAAATGGTATGTAATATCTATGGAGGTTATTATTCATGAGTGATGTGACAAGTGATACTGCAAATGATGTGATTGGTGCAGCAGAAAACGCATTAACATCTGCACTAGACTTTACAGGAAATTTTAAGGGCTTAAAAAGTGTTCTTTCTTGGGATTTTCTCTTTCAAGCATTAACATTTGTTGCCGCATTAGTGCTTTTATATATTTCCTATAGAGTGCTATTAAAAATTTATAGACGCGTTGCAAAGGAAAAGTTAAAACCTCAGACGGGCTTGTTAATTGAAAAAGGGATAAAATATACTTTCTATGTTTTAATAGCTCTCTACATACTAGATGTTTTTGGTGTTAATCTTAACGCATTGTTAGGTGCTGCAGGTATTATGGGTGTTGCAATCGGTTTTGCAGCACAAACATCATTTAGTAATATTATTAGTGGCTTTTTTGTATTAAGTGAAAACACAATAAAAATTGGAGACTTTGTAACAATTGAAGATGTTGTGGGAAATGTACACTCAATAGATCTTTTATCAGTAAAAATTCTTACAACTGATAATCAACTTATCAGAGTTCCAAATGAAACAATAATAAAGGCAAACCTTAAAAATACTACATATTATCCAATTAGAAGGGTACAAGTTCGGGTTTCAGTTTCGTATGATACAGACTTAGATCTAGCCTATAATACACTTATGAAAGTCCCGAAAATGTGCTCTTTGGTTATAGATGAGCCAGAGGCCGTAGCGTTCTTCGATGGTTTTGGTGCTTCTGGAATTGACATTGTGCTCGGGGCATGGATAAAAAAAGATGATTATCTAGCTGCAAAAAATCAGCTGTATATTGCTATAAAGAAAGTATATGACAACGCAGGTATTGAGATCCCGTTCGCACAAATTGTTGTTCACGATGGAGATAAAGCTGAACCTGAAGCAGCGGTTAAAAAAATCACCAAAAAAAAGGAGCCTCAAAAGAGGCTCCAGAAATAAGGAGGATAAGTTATACGGTTGTTGGCGATCCGTAGTAACAGTCTTTTAATAATTGTGTCATTTCTGCTGGTGTTGGCTGTCGTGGGTTTGACCCTGTGCAAGCATCACCAATTGCATTAACGGCAATTTCTTCAACTTTTGATAAGAATTCTTCTTCTGAAACCATTCCGTTTTCAAAGTCTTTAATACATAATGGAATATCTAATTTAACATTGCAATCTTCAATTGATTTTACAAGTGCTGCCACTAATTCAGCTGTGTTAGCACCTTTTAAACCAACAAATTGTGCAATTTCTGCATAACGTTCTGCTGCTCTTGCATCTTTAGCATTGTATCTAATAACTTGTGGAAGATACATTGCGTTTGCACAACCGTGTGGAATGTGACCTTTTTCAAATGCAGCACCTGTTTTGTGAGCCATTGAGTGAACAATACCTAAAAGAGCGTTTGAAAAAGCCATACCAGCTAAACATTGAGCATAGTGTACTTTTTCTCTTGCTTCTTTTTTTCCTTCGTATGAATCATATAAATATTCATAAACCATTTTAATAGCTTTAAGTGCTAATGGGTCAGTAAAGTCGTTTGCAACAGTTGAAACATATGCTTCCATTGCATGTGTAAGTGCATCCATACCTGTGTGTGCTGTTAATGTTTTAGGCATTGTTTCAGCAATTTCAGGGTCAACAATAGCAATGTCTGGTGTGATATTGTAGTCAGCTAATGGATATTTGATACCTTTTTCGTAATCTGTAATTACAGAGAAAGCTGTAACTTCTGTTGCGGTTCCTGAAGTTGATGGAATTGCTACGAAAATTGCTTTTTGTCGAAGAGTCGGAAGTCCGAAAGGAATAATGGCTTTTTCAAAAGTGAATTCAGGATATTCATAGAAAATCCACATAGCTTTTGCTGCATCAATAGGAGATCCCCCACCAATTGATACGATAACATCAGGGCCAAAGTCTCTCATAGCCTGAGCACCTTTCATTACAGTTTCTACAGAAGGGTCTGGTTCTACATTTTCAAAAAGTTCAACTTGCATTCCTGCTTCTTTTAAGTATCCTACAGTTT
>CAYJOZ010000137.1:0-5093 GCA_964371925.1 uncultured Treponemataceae bacterium
TTTTTTTCATTTTTTTTTCATTGCAAAAAGAAATAACTTGCATTTTTTTTCCTACCTATGCTATAATTATATAAATAGGAGCTGTTACATATGAATCAAAAATTTACGCTACAAGAAATATCAGATCTTTCAGGTGTTTCAATAACAACAGTCTCAAGAGTGCTTTCAAATGCACCAAATGTTAACAGTGAAACTCGCGCAAAAGTGCTTGAAATTATCGATGCTTCTGCACTAAACAAAATCAAAAAGAAATCAAATATTATCGGTTTTTTGGTTCCTGATATAAACAACCCGTTCTTTTCAAAGCTCTTAGATGGCATAGGAAGCATTGCAAAAATTCAGGACTACAATGTTGTAGTATGCCACACTGAAAACGACCCACACCGAGAAGAAGCATGCATTAAGAATCTCCTTGATACCAATGTTGACGGAATACTATATATTAGCTCAGGAGAAATACCTTTGAGTGTAAAAAAAATACTTTTTGAACAATATCCGCCTACTGTCTTTTTAGATCGAGACCCTGGGTTAGACACTTGCAACCTTATAACGGCTAACAGCACCGAAGGAATGTATCAATCATCAAAATACTTATTATCTTTAGGACACAGAAATATTCTTTATCTTGGCGGTGATCAATCTTTACAAGTTAACATACAGCGTCTCGATGGGTATAAAAAAGCTTTAAAAGAATACAATCTAATTTTGGATGAGTCAAAAACAATTAATGCACATTTTGAGATGGAAAGCTCTTACCAGCAAGTATCAAAGCTTATTCTAGAAGATAAATTCAATTTCAGTGCTGTCTGCTCTTCAAATGATTTGATGGCATTTGGGGCATATAAAGCTTTAACAGAAGCAGGAATGAAGATTCCAGAGGATGTTTCAATCATAGGTTACGACGATATCCCAACTGCATCAGTAATAAACTTAACAACAATTCACCAGCCATTTGAAGAAATGGGTCGTACAGCTATGATGGAGCTCGATGCTCTCATTCGTGGTGGAAAAAAGACCGACAAGCATATTACGCTTGGAACAAGTTTAATAATCAGAAATACTTGTGCCACCCCAAAGAAATAGCACAGATGATGTAAAAAAAGAACTACTCGGGTTTTGCATCTACCTCTTCTGCAGATGGAATGGAACTTTGTGCACCTTTTCGCGACACAGTAATAGAAGAAGCCTTATTTGCATAGTGCACTGCCTCTAACAAATCCTTCCCTTTTGCCAATTGTATTGCAAACGCAGCCGTAAATGTATCCCCTGCAGCGGTAGTATCAACAACCTTAGCTGGCGATGCCGGTATTTTTTTTGTACCTGTCTCATCAGAATTAATTAAGAGGCCTTCGGGACCAAGAGTAACAATTACAATAGGCACACCTTTTTGTCGAAGTTTCTCACTTCCGGCCATGTAATCACTCACTTGCTCACCTAAAATCTGAGAAAACTCTGTTTCATTTGGTTTAATAACATCTATGTACTGAAACAGTTCTTCAGGAAAAACCTTTGGAACAGGAGCCGGATCAAGTATCACCATTTTACCGTGCTTTTTTGCAAGCTTCGCAGCTTCGATTATGGAACTAATCGGTATTTCCATTTGCATAATAAGTATATCTGAATTTTTAATAATATCTTCGTTTTTCTGAATATCTTCAACTGTCAATTTATTATTTGCACCAGGTAGAACAATAATACTATTATTTCCTTGTGCATTTACCGGAATCCATGCAATACCTGTCACTGTATTATTTTTTACCAATAAATTTGAAACATCTACATTCACAGAACGCAAACTTTTTCTTTCCATATCTGCATAGGAATCATCTCCTACAGCTCCGAGCATTGTGACATCTCCGCCGAGACGCCCAACAGCATAGGCTTGGTTTGCCCCCTTACCACCTGCTACATATTCTACTTCATTGTCAGCAAGAATAGTCTCGCCTGTCACCGGAATATGGTCCACACTAACAACCATATCTACATTCAAACTTCCAATTACTAATATTTTTTTCATTTTTTTTCCATGCATTATTCATTTATATTCTCTATTATTGTTGCATGAGTTTATTTATTTGTCAATATGAAAAATAATATTTTTCAATTTTTTTTCAGTTTTTTTTCAATAAAATTAAAAAAAAGTCGTATACAACTCACTTGAAATTGTATACGACCCATTATTTTTCCGATTTTAAGCTTAGAATAAACCTTGCAAACGACTTCCTAAGTTTGAATCTTCAAGATTTCCTTGTATTGCGCCAGCAGCTTGATCCTTAATTCGTTGCTCAAGCTCAGCTTTTATACTTTCAAGCTCGCCGTCCAAGCCACCTATTCCATCTTGTATATTAAGAATAGAATCACTTGCTAAACCAAAGTCACCTACATTGGCCATAAAACCATCAGTATAACTGGCTATATAACTTTGTGCATCTGCCTGCAAGCTTTCTTTTAGTGCGTCAATTTCTGCATTTAATGCTATAGACAAACCATCCATAATTTGCTTATCAGCATTTGTATCAATGCCTATTCCCATACCATTTTCAAAAGAAAAACTTACATCACTTTGTACATAAAATGAGTTTATCGATTCCAAAACACTCGAGTACATACCGTACACAGAACTTGGCTCAAACTCGGAAGCAGATAAAAGCGCTGGATTAAAATCAAAGTTTGCAGAAAGGTCAAAATCGCCTAAAAGCTCAAACTTCACATCGGCACTAATATCAGCATCTCCTCCGATAGCTGGGATACCAATACTTCCCGATTGTGTTAGAGAACTTGTATCAAGACCACTTCCTTGTAACACTGCCTCAACGGGATAATTCTCTGTGTCACTTCGTAAATCTACAACTGCATCTAACTTTCCTGAAAACTCTTGCACTGCTAAATCTAAATAAGCAGTTGCTGGTTTTTGAAGAAGATCTGGGTTATTAGAAATATCATATGCCATACCACTAACTGCAATACCACCAGCTGCACCAGAACCTGAAAATATCGTATTTTTAATTAAAAAAGTTGGCATCGCCGCATTAAAATGTACTGTTCGCCCATTTGACCGCTCGGTTGCTTTTTTACCCTCGTCTTGTTTTGCCTCTTGAGAAGAAGCTTTTGCGTTAGCTAGCATTTTTAACCCTTTTTGAACCATAGGGTAATAATCGCCTAAAGCACTCACAAAAAACCCTTCTATAGTTGAACCAACTAAACCTTGAGCATCTGCAAAACTAAACGACGTAATTTTTGCTATTTCCGTTTGAACTAAATTCGTGTCTGCATCTACAGCCGCTTGAATTGTTGAACTAAGATTTTCAACGGTCTGAATATCTCCATTAAGTCTCGTTGTTACTTCATTCACTTGAGACTGCAAACGTTGACTTTCAGAAATAAGATTTTGTATTGAATTAACCCCATTGGTAATAGATGCAATATCAACTGTATCGCTATCAAGCAAAGCTCTCACTTCTTCTACTGATGTAAAAAGCTCTTGCCCAGATTGTTCTAACTCTGGTGCAACACCCTGCCAGTAGTCTGTAATATCTTCAACCTCTTTTTGAGATGCTTCAACAAGCCCTGGTACTTGAAGCTGCTCCATGTAAGAAGCCATCATGTTTTCAGGATTATACGTTTGTGCCAAATCTTCAATAAAGTTTGTACCATTGGAAGACATTTCTGTTTTTTTATCACTAATCGCAAGGGCAAATTTTCCTTCGCTCGTATCATCACTAGGTTTACCCTCTGGAATAATCTTTACAAGCTCACCTGATGTTTCTCTCGCAGTTCCAAGCGCAAATCCCTCTAACGCAAGCTCATCGGCAATAAATCGCCCAAGGAAAATTTGTGTTACATCAAAATCGATGCTAGAGCGAGAAAACTCAAACAAGTTTTGCATTGGCTTTGAAGCATCGGCAAGGGCAAAGCCTTCAACAACAAGAGACCCATCCCACAATTCAAGATCAACTCGTTCAATATCACACTTTGCACCATATGAAGATTGCATTACCGAAACCATTACATTTTTTACAATGGCATCTAAAAAGAATCTCTCGCAGACAATAATACCCGCAAGTAAAACGGCAACAATAACTAAAGGAACAACTTTAACTCTTCCCTTTGGTTTCTTTGGCTTTTTTTCTTTTTTTACCTTTACACTCTTTTCTATCTTTTTAACAGGCTTTACCACAGGAGTTTTTGCAATAATAGTTTTATCCAAAGAAGATTCTTTTTGAGCAGTCTTTGTAGCAGGAGCTTTCTTTACAGGAGCTTTAACACTCGTTTTTGATGCAGAGCTACTAGCGACTTTCTTTCCAGCAGTTGCTTTAGTCTTAGTTTCTTTTTTTTGTACTGGTTCTTTAGCCACGAATTGCCTCCACTTTTGAATATGCCTTGTAAATTTTACTAATTATTGGAAGTTTCATGAACCCTTTTACAACCTTGTTGTTGGCAAGTTTTGGTGAAATTGTCTTTCTCCAGACTGCAACAAAAGCTCGAGCAGCAAGATACATTGGAAAGTAAACTACAATTGAAAAAAGTAAAGATCCCATCACAATCGAGTTATTAAGCTTTGTATATGCCATTAATGGAACATTTAAAAAAGTTGCCATAAACGGAGCAAGGGCATCAATAGACAAAACAGTGTAACCTATAATGTCAAATAAGGGATCCAAAAACAAAGCAACTACAGAGCCAAGTAATATAAGCATTAAAAATGCACCCTTGTTTATTCGTAAAAATAAAAAAAGTATAAAGATAAGATACCACAACAAATTGTCTTTTGGTAAAAGACCCAACATTAAACCGCAGGCAGCGGCATGAGCAATTTCCCCAGGATGAGAATTGTCATTAAGCCCCTTTAAGAGCTTTACAATTGCACTAATCATGTACCAATCCATTAAAAAAATTTCGCACAAAAGCGATTATTAAAACAAAAGTAAAACCTCTGCTTACTTCTTAATTCTATTATACAAAGTAATTAAAAATTTTCAAGGCTTATAAGAGAGAGGATTGTTTTTTGGGCACATCCCTCGGCATAAGCCTCGGGTCGGGTGCTGCATGGTTCCGCTTATCGCTTCATCGTCCTCGAACGCAAAAGCGTTCTG
>CAYJOZ010000138.1:0-5091 GCA_964371925.1 uncultured Treponemataceae bacterium
CAATAATAGGAATAAGCTTATCGGTTAAAGGAAGCTTTACATTTTTTCCAATGAGGTGTTTGTATCGTTCATCTTCTGGGTGAACCGCAACTGCAGTGTCGCCTAAAAGTGTTTCAGGGCGAGTAGTTGCAATTTCTAACTTTGACCCATCTTCTACTTCGTAGAAAATGTGGTACATAAATCCATCTTTATCGGTGTGGTCAACTTCGTCGTCTGCAAGGGCAGTTCCACATGAAGTACACCAGTTTACAAGATATTTTCCCCTGTAGATAAGGCCTCTTTCATAGAGGGTAACAAATACATCACGAACAGCCTTTGATAAGCCTTCGTCCATAGTAAAACGCTCTCTATCCCAGTCTACAGACGCACCGAGTTTTTTTAATTGTTTGGTAATTATTTCGTGGTGTTCATCTTTTACTTGCCAAGTGCGTTTTAAGAAATCTTCACGCCCAAGTTCACGTCGACTTGTACCTTCTGCTTTTAGTTTTCTCTCTACTACGTTTTGAGTTGCAATACCAGCATGGTCTGTACCTGGAACCCAAAGTGTTTTGTCTCCCTTCATTCTATGATAGCGAACAACAATGTCTTGTAATGTATTATTTAAAGCGTGCCCAGCGTGTAAAACTCCGGTTACGTTTGGTGGTGGAATTACAACAGTAAATGTTTGTTGATTTTTATCGCCATTATCTGAGGCTTCTGGTTTAAAACAACCTTTTTCTTCCCACTCTCTATATAGTCTATCTTCAAAATCTTTTGGATTGTATACTTTTTCTAATTCAATTGCCTTCATCTAAAATTCCTCTCTAATTTGCTACATTATAATGATTTTTAGCGTAAAATGCAAGTCAGAGAGAACAATCCGCAGATTACGAAGATAGCAAAGATTATTTTATAGCAATACTTATTGCGTACTCGCTAGAACTATGTTATATTCTTTGTATGAAACCATTAAACAAGATGCTATTATTTTTATGTATAATAATTCTAGCAATTATATCTTTTCGGACATATTCAAGCATACGCAAAAATATGGAAACCATATCATATATTTCTAGTGAATTGTCACTAGATTTACAAGGTGCAAGAATAAAGCATGAAGATATTCAATACGGTGGCATATTAAATATACTTGGAGACGGAACGGCATTTTGGATAATTTCTTTAGATAATACTGCAGAGTCTATTATTAATCAAATTAAAGGTAACTCAGAATGGAAAGCTCTACCCCTTAGCGATATTTTAGAGATAGCAACGTATGGGAGAGATCATGGGACAAGTTATTCTGAAAGCCTTGTGCGAGACGATTATGGAGACTCTCTTTTTCCGCGAACCGAAAATGGGTATTATTTTTTTAGAGATAGGCATTCAAAAAGCATAAACCCCAATGATGATACGGACTTATATAATCGCTCTTCGTTTAACTTCACAATAGCATTGTTTGATGCTGACACCAACGAAATTTATTATTTTGTTATTGATACGTAAAAAAAGATGCAAACACAAAAGCTCGCATCTTTTTTACATATTAGACATCAGTAATTCCTAATTAAAAATTATCCCCCTATCCTTCATGTGTTAATAAATAATCTTCAATATATCTTGATGCATTTGCACCATCTGCACAGGCATTTATTATTTGCCGTAAAAGTTTGGTTCGAACATCACCACAGGCAAAAACGCCTTCGATGTTTGTCTTACAGTCTTCACCTGCAATAATATAGCCATTGCCGTCTAGTGGAATAAGATTTTTAAAAAGTTCTGTATTTGGGTCTCGACCAACAGTTACAAACACTCCAGAGCTTGCAATGTCGCGCTTTTCACCAGTTTTAATGTTTTCTACTGTTACACCTGAAACCATTTCTCGGCCTGTTTCAGTTGAACTATTTATTTTTGCTACTTTAGAGTCCCATACAAACTCAATATTTCCTTCATTTTCAAGCGCTTTCATGTATATTGGGCTAGCCCTTAGTTCATCACGCCTGTGAATAAGATAGACTTTAGGGCATATTTTTGCCATATATAGAGCATCTGCTACAGCAGAGTTACCACCACCAATAACACATACATCTTTTCCTTTAAAAAGCATACCATCGCATGTAGCGCAATAGGCAACACCCTTCCCTCTCAAACCATCTTCTTCTGGAAGCCCAAGTTTTCGAGCAGAAGCACCCGTTGCAATAATTACCGTTTTTGCTTCAAAAATGCCATCCGTTGTGGTGATTTTTTTTATTGTATCACAAAAATCTACTTCTGTAACTTCTGTAAGTTCTGTAATAGCTCCATAGCGATCAGCACAAGCTTTCATTTTCATTCCGAGTTCAAAGCCGTCAATTCCTTCTTCAAAACCCGGGTAGTTATCAACAATACTGGTTGTTGCCATTTGTCCGCCAGGAGAAAGTTTTTCAAGCACTAGCGTTGAAAGTCCAGAGCGGGTACAGTATAATGCCGCAGTGTATCCAGCAGGCCCACCGCCAATAATAATTGTGTCATATATCATATTGAGAATACCTATATATTAGATTTGAGAGTCAATAAAAGCATCTATTTGTGCTTTTGATGGTGGTTCAATAAGCTTTTCGCCATGCTCACCATTCTTAAAAACATATAATGTTGGATATGCCATAACATCATATTTTTCTTTAAGTTCTGGACTTTCTTCGCAGTCTACTTTTGCAACTGTAAGAGTTCCTTCCCTCTTTTGAGCAATTGCATCCAAGGCAGGCGTGATTCTTTTGCAGTCACCACACCACTGTGTAAAAAAGTCTACCAATACAGGTCCATTTGACTTTAATACCACTTCTTCAAAGTTGTTGTTTGTTACATTAATTATACTCATACTATAATTATAACCCCATATACTAAACATGACAAGTGATTTTATTACATTTTTATTCAAGATAATTGAAGTTGGGAAAATAGTAAAATAAAATTATATCGATAAATTTTACCCTATTGACTTTATTTTATAATTTTGTTAGTTTAATTATACTTTCTATATAGAGGAGAAAAGTATGAAAAAATTTATGAGCGTATTATTAGTTTGTGCTATAGCGCTTTCATTTTTAGCTTGTGGTGGTAGCGGAGATACTGTCACAGCTAAAGCTAATGGGTTTGGCGGAGAAATGACCGTTGAAGTTGCTTTTGATGGTGAATCAATTAAAAGTGTTGAAGTAAAAAAACATAGTGAAACACAAGGTATTTCTGATCCTGCTTTTAATCAAATACCACAATCAATTGTGGATAATCAAAGTATTGCTTTAGATTACGTTGCAGGAGCTTCTGTAACAAGTAAGGCAATTTTAGATGCAGTAGAAAAAGCAATAGTTGAAGCAGGTTTTGATGTTAACAACTATATGGGTTCAGTTGCATCTACTGGTGGAGTGTTTGATGCACCTTTAACAAACGACCCTGTTCCTTCATCATGGGATGAAACATATGATGTTGTAGTTGTTGGTGGTGGATTTGCAGGTCTTGCTGCTGCTCAAGCTGCTCAAGCTAATGATGCAGAAACAGTACTTATTGAAAAAATGTCAAGAATTGGTGGTAACTCTGCCATTAATGGTGGACAATATGCTGCATACACAAGTTCTATCGCTGCAGACTTTCAAGAAAAATTTAATCTAGAACCAGATACTGCTGAACAACATATTGAAGATACAATCGTTGGTGGTGATAACCTACCACTTAGAGAACTTGTTGAAGTTATGGTGCATGGTTCACCAATGTACTTTGATAAATTATTAGAAAATGGACTAAAAGTACGAGAAACTTTAGCTCGACCAGGTGGACACTACGGATTCAGAACATACGTAACTGAAAACTCTATTGGTCAAGATATTGTTACTGTTCAAGAAAAAATGGCAAAAGATGCTGGTGTTGATATTCAAACAAATACAAAACTCGTTCAGATCTTTAAAGATAATGGAAGAGTAGTTGGAATTCAAGTAGCAACAAATGATGGTCTTAAAACTATCAAAGCAGAAAAAGGAGTTATCCTTGCAACTGGTGGTTTTGGTGCAAATGTTGAAATGAGAAGTAGCTATGATGCTAAGTTAGATGATTCTATTCCTACTACAAACGCAATTAGTGCAACTGGTGAAGGTCTTGTAATGGCAATGGAACTTGGTGCAGGTACACGTGACCTTCAATACATCCAACGATACCCATTTGCAGATCCAAACAATGGTGTATTAGATACTGTTGCTGTTATTCCTTTTACTGGACCTAGTTACGGTATTGTATATGTAGATGAAAATGGTGAACGTTATGTAAACGAAGGCGAAAGAAGAGACGTATGTTCAGATGCTGCAGTTGCAACAGGAGGAACTACAACTTTCTCTATTCTTAACCGAAAACTAGCTTCTTGGGTACCAGATTCAGATATTCAAAAAGGTTTAGACACAGGAAGAATTATTCAAGGTGCTACATTTGAAGAGTTAGCAAAAAATATTAATGCTCAAACATACCAAGGAAAAACTATCAATATCGATGCTGCTACACTTGAAGATACAATTAATAAGCATAATAGCTACATTGACACCCAAGTTGATCCAGACTTCGGAAAAGTAATGGCTTCTTCAATGGTCAAAGTAGAAGAAGGCCCTTACTACGCTATTCCACAATGGCCATCTGTACACCATACAATGGGTGGTGTAAACATCACTCCTAATGCACAAGTATTAGATGTAGATGGAAACGTTATTCCAGGTTTCTTTGCTGCTGGTGAAGTTACAGGAGGTTTACACGGTACAAATAGACTAGGTTCTAACGCAGATGCTGATGCTAATGCATTCGGTATGGTTGCCGGAACATACGCTGCTACCGGTGTTAATCCAGTAAACGTAAACTAAACATTACGTTATAAACGGAAAAAGCTGTCACACAACAAAGTGTAGACAGCTTTTTTTATGGACACGAAAAAGTAGATATTAAAAATAAATGTCATTTAGTTTCATAGGCATAAAAAGATTATATTTTTGCTTGTTTATTGTGGAGAAGATAGTAGAGGTCACATTAATCTGCGAATAAAAGAAAATTGGGAATTATTTTGGAATTACATACCCATACGAGAATCGGTTGCTTTCGTACTTT
>CAYJOZ010000139.1:0-4967 GCA_964371925.1 uncultured Treponemataceae bacterium
CAGTTATTAAAAAAGCATTGGTTGAATTGGATGGAAAACCATTCAAAAAATTAGTTGCAAACCGCGACGAATGGGCTGTAAAAACAAGTTTCTTATTCCCAGGAGCAATTCAATACTACGGACCAACTGAAGTATGTGATGCTCCAACTAAGACTCTTGTGTTAGAGCAAGCGTAGGGGCGTTTTCCGTGCATACCTGAGGGTGCACACATAGGTGCTACCCTACAGGTATTCGCGAGTCGGTCTACGTCTCCAATCTTTTTTCTCTTAGAAAAAAGGATATCCGCCTCCGCCCTAACGCATTGCGTAGCTTGCAGGAGGTAGTTTTGTGCCCTCTATGGCACGCTTGTACAATTTGTATTAAATAGCACCGAAAGATGGTATTACGAATTAATGCAGTGTGATGTTCAATTTTTTGAGCAATCCACTGCTTTTTTTATAGTTTCATAAATATCCGTTCAAACACTTGACAAAAGTTGCTTGTAGGGTACAATAGAAGTATGAAAACTCAATTTTTTAAGCGCCCTTTTGTATGGGTTGTTATGTCGGTTTGTGCTGCTTTGTTTATTCTTATTGTACCCGTGTCGCATGCACAGGGAAGTCCGCGTAGTGAAAATGATAAAGACATGGAGCAGCAACGCTATCTAGAAGTGATGAATAGCGTATATAATTTTGTATTAGATAATTATGTAGATGAAATAGATGCACGTATTTTATATGAAGGTGCTCTAAAAGGAATGATGGATGCTATAGGAGATCCGTATACTGTGTATATGGATGCTACCGAAGTTCGAAGTCTTTCCGATACCACAGATGGTAATTTTGGTGGAGTCGGGCTTTCTATAACAAAGCCTGTTGAAACATCACTCGAAAAACCTGCATACGTTGAGGTTGTTTCGCCTATAGAAGGCACTCCTGGCTGGCGAGCTGGTATTCAAACAGGGGACTTCATTACTACTATTGATGGCACTGATACACAAGATATTACCATGGATGAAGTTTTGGGTATTTTAAGAGGCGAAGTAGGTAGTTCGGTTGAAGTAACCATTAAGCGTGGTGAAATGGAATTTGATGTAACTTTAGTACGTGCATTAATTGAAGTTCCTACAGTAAAATATGGTATGATTACAGAACAAGGCAATAATGCAGGGTATATTAGAATCATCCAGTTTACGCCACAAACTCCTGAGCGGGTAGAAGAAGCGTTATTAAGTTTTGAAAGAGCAGGCTATGATTCTCTTATTATTGACTTGAGAAACAACCCCGGTGGACTTATTGATAGTGTCGCAGATGTAGCAGATCAGTTTATTGACTCTGGTGTTATTGTATCAACTAAAAGTCGGCTAATGTTTGAAAACACTGTTTTTAGGGCAAACCAACGAAATACTGTAATTGAAGACTCTATTCCAATCGTAGTTCTTATTAATAAAGGCTCTGCAAGTGCATCTGAGATTTTAGCAGGGGCACTTAAAGATTACCACTTAGCATACTTAGTTGGTGAGAGAACTTTTGGGAAAGGTTCCGTACAACAAGTTCGCTCTTTGCCACATGATGATGGATTTAAAATAACAATGGCGCGATATTACACCCCTAGTGACACAAATATTGACAAAATTGGTATTCCGCCAGATGTAGAAGTTCTGTATCCTGAGTTATCAGAAGAAGAAGCACTTATTTATGTTGACTTATTGACCTCTAATGTTATTTCTGATTACGTGTCCAATAACCCACGAATGGGTGAATCGCAAATTGCTTCGTATGCGCGAGAACTATCTAAAGATTATGATATAGAAGAGAATATGTTGCGCAGACTTATTCGTATGGAAGTATATCCTGACGCATTGTATGATTTAGACTTTGATATTCAGCTTATAGAGGCTTTAGAATTATTAAATGATCCAAATTTTGACAATTTAGTAGCGAGGGCAAAAACATTGAGCGAATTGCAGGCTTCAGTTGTTATTGAAGAAGAGCTTTAGGCTTGCTTAAAGGTTAATGCTATGCGCCAATTTTTAGCAACAACACTTCCCAACAAAAATGGGTACATACAGTTAACAGAAAAAGAAAGACGCTACCTTATCAATGTTTTACGAAAAAAAAATGGTGATAAGGTAGATGTACGCCTACCTAATAATACGTTGTGTATAATGACGGTGGTTATTACTAAGGCTGAAGGTAAAAGTGCGGGTGGTGTTTCACTAATGATTACTGCAGGTGAAACTAATACTGCTACATTTGAAGAACTTTCAGAGCACTCTTTTGGGAATTTTTGGTTGTTTCAAATTTTACCAAAGGGACAAAAGATGGATTTAATTGTTCGCCAAGCTACAGAAAGTGGAGTTAGTCGAATAGTACCTATTATTGGTGACTACACTGTCGGTGGGAAATCTTTTGGAAATCATACTGAAAATGCGACAAAAGTAGATAGATGGATGAGGATTGTTAGAGAGGCAAAGCAGCAGAGTGGTTCTGCTGTGGATACAAAAATTTTAAATCCGTGCTCTATGGAAGACGCTATGGATTTATGGAAAGATGATTTTAATAATGAGAGTATGGGTTTCGTACTTCATGAAAAACAAGAAAGACAAGAGTCTTTGTTTAGTTTAATACAAAAAATAAATGATTATAAGAATGTACGGATAGGATTTGTTGTAGGCTGCGAAGGTGGTATTAGCCCCAAAGAACATGATGTTTTGAAGGCTAATAGTTTTTATCCAATACATTTTAATACAAATATTTTACGTGCTGAAACAGCAGCATTATATGGCATGGCTGTTTTGCAAACGCTAGTGGTGGAGAATAGCAAATGGAAGGAATTGAAAGAATAAAGGTATTGGGTTTACCCATAGATGTTGTACGTCCTGAAGATTTTGAAAAGGTAATATATAATTTAATTGAACAACCGGGAATAAAACAAATAGTGTTTTTATCCGTTTGGGATATGCTTAAGGCACAAAGTAACGCAGAGTTGAATCACTGCATTGAAAGTGCTGCGCTAGTATTGCCAATATCAAAAAGTATTGTGTCTGCAGCTCGATTTCTAAAGAAAACTGCGCCAATTCGTTATTATCCGTTTAGAGCCATTGTAAATTTTTTCACAATTTTAGAAAACCGCTATCGTTCTCTGTTTTTATTAGGTGGTCACCCTGAAGTACTTGCTGAATCTGAGAAAAATATTCGCTCCACATACCCTGGCTTGCAAATTGTAGGTCGGGTGCCTGGCTACTTTCAAAAAAAGAGCGAAAAAGATATTCTTTCAGCAATATTTAAGGCAAACCCATCTATGGTTTTGATAGGTGATGGAATTGCTGCTGGATCAAAATGGGTTTATGATAGAAGAAATAGTTTTGGTTCAAGTATTTTTGTGTACTTTAAAGATGCTTTTTCAATTTTTTCACAAAAAAAGAAACGACTTAAGGATTCTACGTTTGCCGCAGGACGAGAGATTTGGATTGAAATTCTTAAAAACCCTTTAAAAATCTTCTTACTTTTTCCTTTTTTATGGTTTATACTATTAGTAATAGGGGATAAGTTGAGCCGGAGGTAACAACTATCCTCAAAAGAGAGGATGTGTATGTTAAAGGTTTTCTTGATTAGCAATGATGGGGGCTTGATTTCTTTTTGCAATAGGCTATGTAAAAACTATTTTGACGTAACGAGTTTTTCTCCTTCTACTGGTGAACTCGGCGATGTTAAAAATCAAGCATCGGTTATTCTTTTAGATTTTGAATTAATTATCAATGGCAATAATGACATTGTAGATTCATTACAGTTAGATGAATGCACACTTATTCCATTAGTTCGAGAAGCACGGATGAGTACGGCATTAAAATTACTTGCATGTAATTTTGAAGAAATAATTTTGCTTCCGTGTTGTATCGAGTATCTGCAAGCTCAACTTCTCAAGTTTTGTGTGCAGGACGAAATTATTACAAACACACCATTAGAACGTGAAGTTTTAGCATCTTTAATAGGTTCTTCCCGTGAAATGATATCATTTAAGAAAAAACTACTCTCAGTTGCAAAAAATGATCTTTCTGTACTCATTATAGGTGAAACAGGAACAGGAAAAAGTTTTATTGCAAGGCTGATTCATATGTTGTCCTCTCGTAGCGAGAAAAAATTTGTAGAAGAAAATGTTGCAGCTATTCAGGAAACGCTTGTTGAAGGTGAGCTTTTTGGAACAAAGGTTGGTGCTTATACTGGTGCAGTTTCGCGTATTGGCTTATTCGAATATGCACATAATGGCACATTGTTTTTGGATGAAATAGCATGTATAAAAAACACTATACAAACAAAATTATTACAAGTTCTTGAAACTGGCGTTTTCCGTCCAGTTGGTAGCGTTGAAGAAAAAAAGTCAAATGTACGACTTATTAGTGCCACAAATATTTCATTAGATTTGTTAAAAAATCATGCAATTTTTAGGGATGATTTATATTACCGAATTAGTGGGGTGCAATTGGTAATTCCACCTTTACGAAGCCGAAAAGACGATATTTGCCTACTGGCAAAATATTTTTTAGGCAAGGTTGCCAGCAAAACTGGTATACAAAAGATGCTAACAAAGGAGGCTGTTTTAAAGCTTGAATCTCACAATTGGCCAGGAAATGTTCGAGAGCTTGAACGTTGTGTTGAATGTGCCTACTTTATGACCTCAGAGAGTGTCATCACTGGAAGTGATATCTGCTTTGTTTCGTGAATGTAAGCCTGCAGCTTTTGTGAAAAGTTTTTCAAGGTATATTGCTTCACTTTTGGAAAGCACTGCTTTAGATAAAATGCTTTTCCAAAAAAGGCGCATGTCTTTTTTCCCTGCTTGCTTAAAAAAGCCAAATGCTTGTAAGCTTTCGATAATTACATCGATGGTTTTATTAAGTGCGCTTATTGAAAGCGGCGTATACCCCGGTGAAATTGTACTTGCTTTGTTTGCTCGGTAGAGTTCGTACGTTACTATTTGTACTGCATGCG
>CAYJOZ010000140.1:0-4901 GCA_964371925.1 uncultured Treponemataceae bacterium
AAATCGTGGGGTGGGAAAACATGATGGATTTTTCAATTACAAATGAAGATACCAATGCAAGATTGAATTTGGTTCAAGAGGGTAGCATAGCTTCCCCTACGGTTATTAAGGTAATCGGTGTTGGTGGCGGTGGATCAAATGCAGTAAATAGAATGATCGAAATTGGCATAAAAAATGTTGAGTTCATTGTTGCAAATACAGACTTGCAAGCCCTATCAGTATCAAAAGCTCCAAATAAAATAGGTCTCGGTTCAAAAAGAACAGGAGGACTTGGTGCAGGTGGAAAGCCAGAAGTTGGCGAAGAAGCAGCAAAAGAAGATATTGAAGCAATTTCAGATTATTTAAGCGGTGCAAACATGGTTTTTGTTACTGCAGGCATGGGTGGCGGAACTGGTACAGGTGCAGCTCCTGTAATTGCTAAGGTAGCGCGTGATATGGGTGCTTTAACGGTAGGTGTTGTAACAAAGCCATTTACATTTGAAGGTCAACACAAAATGGCCTTAGCTGAAGAAGGTTTACGAAAGCTTCATGCAGAGGTAGATACTCTTATAGTTATTCCCAATCAAAACCTATTATCAATAGTCGATAAAAAAACACCAGTAAAAGAAGCATATTTAGTAGCAGATGATGTTCTACGAAAAGGCGTTCAAGGTATTTCGGATCTCATTACAAACCATGGAGAAATTAATATAGACTTTGCCGATGTTAAAACAACGATGGAAGGTAAAGGCGATGCAATTCTTGGTGTGGGAACAGGCTCAGGCGAAAACAGAGCACTCGAAGCTGCAATGGCAGCAATTAATAATCCTTTATTAGAAGATTGCAATATTGACGGTGCTAAAAATATTCTTGTATATATTGTTTGTGGTGAAGATTTATCTATGTCAGAAACAAGTGATATTGTTAGCACTATTCGTGAAACAGCAGACCCTGATGTTCGCTTAATATTTGGACAAGCAATCGATCCTAGACTTGGTGAATCTGTTTCTGTTACAGTAATCGCTACAGAGTTTCCTCAAGCAGATCGAGGCTATTCAGTATCAGGTATACTACATCCAGATTCTACCCGTGCAGAGGAAAAAGATGGGAATTTTATGTCAATCGACGAATGGGAACGTGTTGGCAAGGGCGGTAAAGCACCTTTATCATCCTCAGTTTCTCAAGAAAAATTTCCTTCACAATTAAATGATTTCAAACGCCCAGCTGAGCGAACAGAAAATAGTGAAAAAAAACCTGCGAATAAACCATCGTATTTTGATGATAGTTTGTTTAAAAACAAAACAGGTTTGGAAGTACCTACTTTTGTCAGAAATCAAATAAATTTGGATTCTGATTAACGATGAACACTGCGGCTACTACACCGCACATGATTCTGTCTCGATACGAAGATGACCTTATTTCGGTAGAACGAAAGGGGCGTCTTAGTGTTGAAACATATGTAAATGCTATTAAAATTTTTCTTACATGGTGTTCACATAAAGAACTTAATTATACTACCATATCAATACAAAACCTTATGTATTACTTAGTTTGGCGTAAAACAGGTGATTCAGAACATTCTTCCCTTGATGAACAAACAATCGCAAAAGACATTTCTTCTCTGAGATCTTTTGGTACATTTTTGGTGCGTGAAGGGATATGGAAAGAGAATATTGCACTATTATTACAACGCCCCAGAGCCAAGCGTTCTCTGCCTCGTGTATTATCTGTAGATCAAATCGATACTTTGCTAGAATGTATAGACACGAGCACGCCTTTAGGTTTACGTGACAGGGCTCTTTTCGAGCTTGTATACTCTTCTGGATTGCGTATAAGTGAGGTTTGTACAATTCTTTTACAAAATGTGCACATAGAAGAAAGGCTGCTGTGGGTTCGTGGGAAAGGAGATAAAGAGCGCATAGTCCCATTTGGGGATATAGCAGCTCACCACATTCAAATGTGGCTTGATGAAGGCCGCTATAAGCTTGTTGGGACAAAGGCTGTTGCAGAACTCTTTGTAAACTACCAAGGAAAACCTATTTCAAGAAAAGGTGTTTGGAAGCGATTTCAAGAATTAGAAGTATTAAGTGGGGTTAGTGCAAAGGTTCATACGCTCAGGCATTCATTCGCGACGCATCTATTGCATGGTGGAGCCGATTTACGCAGCGTGCAAGAATTACTGGGACATGCTGACTTATCAACTACACAAATATACACGCATATAGATAATGAATCTTTGCACGACTATCATAAAGAGTTTTTTCCAAAACGAAAAAAATAGACGTAACTACAGAGCTATTCTCAATTTTTTCACTTGACAATCGCAAGTTTGTACGTTATAACTAAAAGTAGATGGTACAAAATAGTGTTAGCACCCCAAATAGTGATGAATCATTAACTAAACGCCTTTTTATTGCAAGGCTTAGTTTTTTACGCTTTGATGAAAAATGTATTCTAGAGGCAAATGTACGGTCGTTAGATGATTTACTGCATTTAAGCATCGATGATATTTCTTTTATGACTTCTAGAGTTCAAAAGACAACTATCTGGAACCCTTCAGCTTTGGCACGTATGGTTGAAAGAGATGTAAAGCTTATGCAAGCTTATGGTATTTCTATTATTTTTTATGATTCACCTGAGTACCCCTATCTTTTGCGCCAAATATATGATCCACCGTATGCGCTATATTGCAGAGGATGTATTCAAATTTTAGATACACCTTGTATTGGTATTGTTGGAACAAGAAAACCAAGTTCTCAAATAGCGCATGATACAAAGGTTATTGCACAAGATATCGCAAAGGCTGGGATTGGTGTTGTTTCAGGTTTAGCATTTGGCATAGATTCTCAAGCTCATATGGGTGCATTGTTAGCGCAAGGGATCGATTTTTGTGGGAAGACAATTGCTGTTCTCGGTAGCGGTGTGGATACTATTACGCCTACAAGTAATAAGCGACTTGCATCAGCAATTTTAGCAAGTGGCGGTTGTATCATTAGTGAGTATCAACCTGCCTCTCCAGTGCAAAAATGGCAATTTGTGCAGAGAAATAGAATTATTTCTGCATTAAGTCGTGTTGTCGTTGTTATGGAGGCACCAGCGGGCTCTGGGGCGTTGTTTACCGCAGACTTTGCCATTGAGCATAACCGCGAATTATGCTTTTATAAAGGCGCATTGGGTGATTTTGATGTCACCTCTGAAAAGCCTCAAACAGACCTTTTTGGTGAAGCGGTTAAAAACAAGCGATGTGCAAAAGAATATGTACAGGATGGAGCGACTATAATAGAGTCTGCAAATGACGTTTTATCCCTTTTACATACCATGACGTTCTTAGAAGAGCGAGAATTTAGCGTAAAAAGCTTGACAAAATAAATGAACTATTGTAGCTTTTAACTTAAAGAATGTATTATATTACGTATATATTGTAGAATACCGTTACGAGGAGAAAATACACGGATGGCAACGAAGGAAAAGAAGGCTAAAAAACAAAAGCGCTCAACACTTGTAATTGTTGAGTCCCCTGCAAAGGCTAAAACTATAGAAAAATATCTAGGAGCAGGTTATACCGTAAAGGCTTCAATGGGCCACCTAATAGACTTACCTAAATCTCGTATGGCTGTAAATGTCGAAGATAATTTTCAACCTGAATATATCACCGTTAGAGGGCGTGCGCCTATTCTAAAAGATTTACAAAAGGATGCAAAAAAATCAACTGAAGTATTGCTCGCAAGTGATAATGACCGTGAAGGGGAAGCTATTGCTTGGCACTTAAAACGGTCATTGGAAGCAAAAACAGATGCAACTATTAAGCGAATTGTATTCAATGAAATTACTCCTACTGCAATTAAAGAAGCTGTTGCTAATCCTTCTGAAATTGAAGAGCCAAAAGTAAATGCCCAAAAAGCCCGTCGAGTATTAGATCGCTTGGTTGGATATAACTTATCACCACTTTTATGGAAAAAAGTAAAAAATGGACTTTCAGCAGGGCGCGTACAATCTGTTGCATTACGCCTTATTTGCGAAAGAGAAAAAGAAGTTGAAGAGTTTTTACCAGTTGAATATTGGTCTCTTGATGCCGATTTCAAAAAGGGTAAGACAGCTTTTACTGCTCAGCTAGTTCAATACAAAGGTAAAAAACCTGAACTAAACAATGAAAAAGATGTTCAAAGCATAATAGATGAAATTAAAACTTCTGAATGCGAAGTAACAGAAATAAAAACACAAGATAGAACGGTAAAACCAAAGGCACCTTTTACAACATCTAAATTGCAACAAGCAGCAGCAAATAAGCTTGGATATACTTCGAGAAAAACTATGCAAGTCGCGCAACAACTATATGAAGGTGTTGCAATTGGCTCAAGCCGTGTTGGTTTAATAACCTATATGCGTACCGACTCAACTCGTATTTCTCAAACTGCCCTTGATGAGGTGAGAGAGTGGATTTCAGAGAAATATCCAAAGGATTTACCGGAAAAACCAATTGAGTATTCAATGGGTAAAAAAGCTCAAGATGCTCACGAAGCAATTAGACCAACTTATGTTACCTATACTCCTGAATATGTAAAAGAGTATTTAACACGTGATCAACAACGATTGTACACGATAATATGGGAATCATTTGTATCAAGCCAAATGAACAATGCAAAAAGTCGCACCACAAGTGTAGAAATTAAAGCGGGAGATGCTTTATTTAGAATATCTGCAAGTAAGGTTGTTGAAAAAGGTTTTTACAATGTAATAAAACTTTTATCTTCAAAAGAAGATTCTTCTGGTGCGCTTCCAGCTTTAAAAGAAGGCGAAAAACTTGATACAACAAAGTTTCACCCTGAACAACACTTTACACAAGGACCTCCGAGATTTACCGATGCATCTATTGTTAAAATGCTTGAAGAAAAGGGTATTGGGCGCCCTTCAACATATGCACC
>CAYJOZ010000141.1:0-4897 GCA_964371925.1 uncultured Treponemataceae bacterium
TTCCCATTACAGTTCTCCACTTTTCTGTATATTCTATTATACACTATAATCGGCATAAAATTCAATTTTCTGTATATATTTTTTGCAAATTTGGGTGTATTTTATTTTACATAATAAAAATAAACAATTGTTTTATTTTGTATAATGTGATATAATCACTTTAAAAGACTAATCAAAATAGTTATATTATTTTTATATGGAGGATTTACAATGAAACCTAAACAAACATTTACCGTAGCATTCTTTGATGCAAAACCTTATGACATAGACTTTTTTACAAAACAAAATCGCACTTTTTTATATGATATTGACTTTTTAGAGCCCCATCTAAACTCAAAAACTGCAATGCTTGCAAAGGGCGCCGATGTGGTTTGTGCTTTTGTAAATGACAAGCTAGATAAAAAAACAATAGATATATTACATGAGTTAGGAATAAAGCTTATTGCAATGCGATGCGCTGGCTTTAATAATGTAGATTTAACTGCAGCCCAAGGAAAAATTCCTGTTGTGCGTGTTCCTGCTTACTCACCCCATTCTGTGGCAGAATATTCGGCAGCCCTTTTGTTTTCTCTTACTCGTAAAATACCACTTGCATTTAATAGAACACGAGATGGAAACTTTCAATTACAAGGGCTTACTGGGCGTGACCTATTTGGCAGAACCTGTGGTGTTATAGGTACTGGTAAAATTGGAAAACTTATGGCTCAAATTATGAAAGGCTGTGGTATGAAAGTTTTAGCCTTTGATGCTTTCGAAGATAAGCCTTGGGCTGAAGAATATGGTGTAGAGTACACAACACTCGAAAAGCTTTTTCGGGAAAGTGATGTTGTAACATTGCACTGTCCTTTAACAAAGGAAACACATCACATTATAAATGAAGCAACATTAGCTAAGATGAAAGAAGATGCTGTAATAATAAATACTGGGCGAGGTGCTCTAATTGACACAAAGGCTTTGATTGAAGCTTTAAAGGATAAAAAACTTGGCGGTGCTGCTTTAGATGTGTATGAAGAAGAAGATGAGTATTTCTTTGAAGACTGGTCTACAACCGTTATTCAAGATGATGTTTTAGCACGGCTTCTTTTTATGCCAAATGTCATAGTCTCAAGCCATCAGGCGTTTTTAACAGAGGAAGCTTTATCAGCAATTGCGCAAGTAACGCTAGGTAACATAAAATCCTTTGAAAATGGCGAAGAGCTCGTAAATGAGGTACGTAAAAATTAACATGACTGTTAATTTTTAAGGGCGGTTATTTTACGCGTAAATATTCACTTCAATTCTCTTGCGACAAAATAGATACTCTGTTATACTTTTGTAATAAGGAAAAGTAATGATAAAAAAGGGAAGTATAGTACTATATAAAAATCAGGCAGCATTCATAAGCGATGTGGGTGATAAGTTTTCGATAAGTTTTCCAGGTGGGTGTCAGTCGGTACGGGAAAAAGATATTGCCCTTTTGCATCTAGGACCAATAACTTCACTTTCGGCAATAGAAAAAGAAAATGACGCTTTGCTACAAGAACCTTTGCTTGAAATATGGGAATTGTTACAAGGGGAAGATGCAGAAAGTTTTGCCCTTTCTCAAATTGCAGAGCTTGCTCTTGGCGATTTCCCGCCTCAAAAAGCATGGGCTCTTTATTCAGCACTAACTCATCATCCACGTTTTAATTTATTGGCTATTCAAAATCCAAATGAACCCACTTTTTCTTTACGAACAGAAGAAGAGGCTATGGCTATAGTCGAAAAAGAAAATGAAAAGGGTAAAGAGCAAGAAATTAGAACAGCTTTTATTTCACGGTTAAAACAAAAGCAATTAGAATTGCCAGAAGATGGTGTTTTTATGGGGGAAGTTGAGTCTTTAGCTCTTGGAAAAATCGCTACTTCAAAAGTAATGAAAGAAGCTGGTTTTTCTTGTAGTCCTGAAAAAGCACATAAGCTTCTATTGGATACCGGCGTTTGGAACTATTCTCGAAACCCGCATCCATCTCGGTTTAATCTCTCGAAACAATCAGCAAGCGAGCATTTAAGTCATCCACCTATAGAAGACAGGACAACCGTTGACCATATTGCATATGCTATAGATAATGCATGGAGTACCGACCCTGATGATGCTATAGCCTTTGATGGCACCTTTCTTTGGGTGCATGTTGCAGATCCTGCTAGTACTGTTATTCCTGATTCTGCAATTGATATTGCTGCGAGAGCGCGAGGGGCAACATTATACTTGCCTGAGGGTGCCTCCCGTATGCTTGCAGAAGAATCGTTAACTGATTATGCGCTAGGCTTGGCAGAAGAACTTGACCCGCCTGAATTATCAAGAGCCTTATCTTTTAAGATAAAATTAAATGATGATGGTACAATTGCAGAAACAGAAGTATTAAAAACATTTGTAAAAGTAGAACGATTCACTTATGAAAAAGCAGATGAACTTCAGCATGAAAGTTATCTTGCACCACTTTACGAAATTGCAAAACGAAATATAGAAAAAAGAAGAAAAAATGAAGCCGTTTTCATAGATCTGCCAGAAGTTCATTTGATGGTGCGGAAAATAGAAAGTGATGTTGAAGTTACAATAGATTCTGTAAGTCAAACAACTTCTTCTGAAGTTGTGCGTGAATGTATGCTATTGGCAGGCGAAGCAGCAGCTACGTTTGCATTTAAAAATAATATAGCATTTCCCTATGTTTCACAAGAAGCCCCTGAGCTTCCAAAAGAATTACCGTCTGGACTTGCGGGGCAGTACCGACTTCGCCGTTGCATGAAAAGGCGTTCCGTTGGAATTACGCCAAGAGGTCATGCTGGTTTAGGAATACTCATGTATTCACAAGTAACAAGTCCTTTGCGCCGCTACAGCGATCTAGTTTCGCATCAACAATTACGCAGCTTTATTGATGGCAGGGAGCTTTTAGACAAAGACGAAATGCTTGAACGTATTAGCGCAGGGGATGCGGCAAGTTCTGCAACGGTAAAAGCTGAAAGAAAAAGTAGTCTTCATTGGACTCTTGTATACTTAGCAAGAAACCCCGATTGGGTGGGAGAAGCCGTTGTTGTTGAATTAAAAGACAAGCAAGCTATTATTCTTATACCATCAATTGCACAAGAAGCAATTATTGGTATCAGCCCAAATACTCAATTAAATGATACAATTAGAGTAAAAGCAATGGATATTAATATTCCAGAACTTACAGTGCGTTATGTTCCTGTTCTTGGATAAGTTTTCTAAGTGAATATGAAGTGTACCATAAGGTAATAATAGCTGCAATCCAGTTTATAGCGGCAATACCAATAAAAATCCCTCTGGCTTTTAATCCAAATATTGCGCTAAGGATATAAAAAACAACTGCAGGTAAAATAAGCTGGCGAGAAAAACCAATCCACATAACAAACTTTGGTTTTTTTATTGCTTGTAATACTGAATTACATGCAGGTAGTAAAATATAACAATAATATGCAATAACTTCTAGTCGTAGGTAAAAAACGGTATAGTTGATTATTACTTGGTCATCACTAAAAAGCTCTGCAATCGTACGGGCAAAGGGTATTAAAACAATTGTTGCGAAGGCAAAACTGGCGGCCCCTATGCGTAGCCCAATGCTAAAAGCTCTTTTTATTCTATCAAATTTTTGTGCGCCAAAGTTTTGGCCGACTATGGAAAGTAGAGAAACGGATATTGCCATTGCTGGAAGTAAAAAGACTTGTTCTATACGCAAACCAACTCCATAAGCTGCAATTGCGTCTGCATTTGAATAGGTGTTAAGAAAATAATTTATTACATACATTCCAATGGCAACGGACATAGAGTTTAATATGGCAGGTAATGCTTGTTGAAATATTTCTTTTATAATGTTTCGTTTTGGAACAAAAAAGTGAGATAGATTTTTTCGTATAAGAGAAAATATACCTACGCCTTCTTCAATTTCAATTTTTGAAACTTGGCGGATAAGATAAAAAAATGCCATTACTTGGACAAGCACTGTTGCAAGCGCAATGCCACTTATGCCCATTGCTGGGATTATCCAAAACCCGTATAAAAAGAGTGGGTCCAAAGCTATGTTTGCAAAAAAACCTACAATGAGCACATTTCTATAGCTTTTTGTATCTCCTCGGGCATTTAGTAGGCTGTTCAGTATATTATTAAGGATAAAAAATGGAATGCCACTAAGAATTGTTTTCATATATGATGAGGACATTTCGAGAGAGACGCCTGTTGCTCCCATAAGTTTAAATAATGGCTCAACATAAAAATCTTTAAAAATTAAAAGAAACAAAGAAAGGATAAAGGCAAGTGTAAGCGATTGTGTAAAGTACAAAGCGCTTACATCATTCTTTTTAGCGCCTATTGCATTTGAAATAAGAACTACTGCGGCTGTTCCAATCCCCATTCCCAACGCAAGTATTGAAAAAAAAGCTGGAAAGGAAAGAGAAAGCCCTGCAAGCGCATCGCTTGAAATTTTTCCGCTGTACCAAGTGTCTGTAATATTGTAAAACGTATTAAAAATAAATCCTATGCTAGCAGGAAAGCCTATGTCAAAAAAAAGGTGGGGAATATGACCTTGAGTAAGATCTGAATTGGTTGATTTGCTCATGTATTATTGTTATACAAGAACGTAATGATGTCAATAGCAAAAACGAACATTTGATGGGTTTTATAAATATTTCTGTTCAAACTCTTTTATCGGAAGAGGTTTATCAAAAAGATAGCCTTGTCCTTTACCAAAGTTCATTTCTCGAAGTAAATCGCATTGCGCTTGTGTTTCAATTCCTTCTGCAACTGATGTTTTTACTTGCAGTGAATTACATACATCAATGGAATAACCAACAAGTGCCATGGTGCGCTCGCTTGTTGTAATTGAATCAATTAAGCTTTTGTCAATTTTTACTTCATCAAATTCGGTAT
>CAYJOZ010000142.1:0-4882 GCA_964371925.1 uncultured Treponemataceae bacterium
TAGTTTTTTCTGGCTGTGGATTTTTTTATGCAAAATCAAAAGGCTATAAGCGCACTATAGCGCAGAATTTTGTACCTATGAGAAAAACAAAAAAAGATGTGATGTAATTTCAGATAATACGCCTAATAGAGTGGCTATTTATTGACACTTACATGACAAAGTAGTATACTCATGTCAAAATGACAAAAAATGCAAAATATGTTAAAAATATTTAAAAAAACTGCAACCTTTTTATAGTATTGGTGTCTAAGTAGAAAGTAGCATAGAAAATATACATTTCCATTGCTACACCACAGGGAGTTAAAATGAAGCAAACGCTAGAATCACTTTTAGAAGCATATAAATCGATTATTACAATTCGACAAGTTGAAGATACAGAAGAAAATCACGTAAAACAAGGGAAAGCCTTTTTTTACATGCCAAGTAAAGGGCACGAGGCAACTATTGCTTTAAATCCATCCCTTATCAAAGAAGACTACCTAGCATGTCACTATAGAGACAAAGGTTTAATGATTGCACGAGGTGCAAAACCATTTGACTTTTTTAGCACAATGTTTTGCAAAGCTGAATCAGATTCTGCAGGAAGGCAAATGTCAGCCTTTTTACACAACAGAGAATTAAACATGCTTAGCCTTTCAGGCCCTGTTACAAACTCAGCATTGCACGCTTGTGGTATAGCGCAAGAATTAAAACGCAATGAAAACTATTCTGAAAAAAAACCAATTGCATATTGCGGCTTAGGCGATGGAATGACACAAGAAGGGGAATTTTACGAAGCTGTTCTTTTTGCCATGATGCATCGACTTCCAGTGCTCTTTGTTGTGCAAGATAACGGCTATGCAATTTCTACAAAAACAAAGGGTAAAACCTTTTTTTCTACAGCACAAGGCGATGAAACATCGTTTTGTGGCGTTCCACTTGAACGCTTAGACGGTACCAATTTTGATGGACTTCAAGAAAGTTTTTCAAGTATTGTAGAGCGAATAAGAAGTCGCGCTGCAGGAACTGAAGGCATTGTACCTGCAATAGTAGTTCTAAAAACTGAACGATTATCAAGCCACACCAATGCAGATGATCATACCGTGTACAGAAGCAAAGAAGAGCTTGAACATGCAGCAAATAACAACGACCTATTACCAAAACTTGAAAAACAACTTTTAGAAATGGGTGCAACAAAAGAACAGCTTAAAACTATACAAAAAGAAGCTGCTTCTATTATTGAAAAAGACTTAAGCGAAGCTTTTAAAGGAACTGAACCTACTGCTGTTCATGACGCAAAGCTTCCTGTAGATTTTAACACTGTAGCAAAAAAAGAAATTTCACTAAACGATAAAACAAAAGAAAAATATACAAGTTCTAACGAACTTACTATGAATGAAGCAATCAATGCTGTATTATTAAACAGACTTGCGAGTGATAAACGAGTAAGTCTTTTTGGTGAAGACATAGAAGATCCAAAGGGTGACGTATTTGGCGTTACAAAAGGTTTGAGCACTGCATTTCCTAATCAAGTACACAATGCCCCTCTTGCTGAAGCAACTATTGCGGGTGTAAGCGTTGGAAAAGCTTTAGTAGGTGGAAAGCCAGTAGGATTTTTCCAATTCGCAGACTTTATGCCACCTGCAATGAACCAGCTATTTTCAGAAGTTGGTAACATGTATTGGAGAACAAATGGTGCATGGCAATGTCCAACAATTTTTATGGTAAGCTGCGGGGCGTACCGCCCAGGCTTAGGCCCTTTCCATGCAAGCACACTTGAGCAAATGGTGCTCCAAATTCCAGGTATTGATGTATTTATGCCATCAAATGCCAAAGAAGCAGCAAGCCTACTAAACACGGCTTTTGAGTCTAATAGACCTACTGTTTTCTTTTATCCAAAGAATTGCTTAAATGCTAAAGCGCTTGCAACAGATATAACATCTGTTACTGCATGCGCAAACCCAACAAAGCTTGAAACTGTAACAAGTGGAAGTGATATAACACTTGCTGGATGGGGAAATGCAGTAGGATTACTCGAATCAGCATCTGAAATAATAGAAAAGAGCGGAAAAAAAGTAGAAGTTTTAAACCTACCATCTCTTTCTCCATGGGACTCTGATGGTGTAGTATCATCAGTTAAAAAGACTGGAAAACTTCTTGTTGTACAAGAAAACAATATTAGCTGTAGTTTTGCATCTGAAGTTGCATCAACAGTAACAGAACATTTTTCAAAAAATACAAGTTTAGAACAGCCTATTGTTCGCCGTCTTTCTAGAGGCGACACCTATGTGCCATTCCACTACGAAAATCAGCTTGAGGTATTACCGTCAGTAACGTCTGTTGTTGAAACTGCAGTTGAAATGATCGGTGGAAGCATAGAATGGAAAGAAGAAAGCACTCAAAGTGATAACGCAAATACAATAGTAAAAGCTTCCGGAACAAGCCCATCCGACGAAATTGTAACCGTTGTAGAATGGCTTGTTAAGGTAGGGGACACTATTAAACAAGGCGATATTATTGCAAACATGGAAGCAAACAAAGCAGCTTTTGAGTTTGCAAGCCCTGTATCTGGAAAAATTACAGAAATTTTTGTCCTAGACGGTGACAGCGCAGACGTTGGAGAAAACCTCTTTAGCATAGAAGGCGGTGATAACCAAGATTCTGCAACACCTGTAACGAGGGAAATCATAAAAGAAGCTCACATTACATGGAAAGAAACAGTAAAAAAAGCTACTGCAAGTTCTAATGAAAAGGTAGACATTGGAATTGCAGGTGTTACCCATGTAACAGGTTCTAACAAAGTATTATCAAGTGACCTTGATGCAAAATACGGATGGGAAAGCTCTGAAAAGAAAAATGGAATAAAAGAGCGATACTGGGCAAAAGAAGGCGAAAATGCTGTTACACTCGGCTTCGAAGCTTCTAAAAAACTATTAAACAAACTTAATCTTTCAATAACTGATATTGATGCTATCTTTTGTGCAACAGGCTCCCCTGTAAACATTAGTCCATCAAATGCATGTATGATTCTAAACAAGCTTTCAACAGAAGAAGGAAAAGTAAGCACTGCAACAGCATTTGATTTTAGCGCAGCATGTTCAGGTTACATTTATGGCTTACAAATGGCTTGGGATTTTGTAAACGCAAAGCCAAATGCCAAAATTCTCCTTGTAACTGCAGAAGTGTTAACACCTCAGTTGCATGAAAATGATATTGGCACCGTTCCTATTTTCTCTGATGCTGCAACTGCTAGCATTATTTGTTCTAGCAATAGTGCAAAACTGGAAGCAATTGTAGAAAGACCTCAAACCTCAAGCATTGCAGAAGATGGAGCGATTCTTAGAATTCCACGAGATGTAAACGATCCTATTTTTATGGACGGACCTGCAGTATTCTTAGCTGCTGTTAGAGGAATGAGCGATAGCTTACGCCAAACTTGTGAAGAAACAAATATCACATCTGACGAAATAGCACTTGTAGTCCCTCACCAAGCAAATCAGCGCATTATTGATGCTGTACGCAAAAAGATGAAAATAACTGAAGACAGGGTATATTCAAATATTGCACATTATGGAAATACTTCAAGCTGTACTATTCCTATTGCACTTGATGACATTTTCCAAAGGAGCACAAAAGGTAATATAGCACTTTGTGCATTTGGAGCAGGATTTACCATTGGTTCATGTTTGTTACGAAGGTAAGAAAATAATTACGAATTACGAATGCCTAATTCCAAATTGATTTGTTTTACAAGCCAAATTAGGAATTAGGCATTATAAATTTCCCCGCGCTTGTCAAAATATTAAATTTTCGGTATATTTATATCCTATCGTGAAAAAAATTATACTTTGCCTACAATTACTTCTAATCACAAGCGTAACCTTTGCGAACGCCATAGACTTGTTTACACCCAACGACTACGTTATTGATGCAGCACAAATTGGTGAAAGCATGAATGATGAAGAGTTTATGTTTTTTGCTTTTGCATTTTCAGAGATCCCCGAAAACAAAATTCCGTTATATATGCAAGATTACAGAGCGCTTGCAACGAAATTATCTGATGATGTATCACGTCTCAATCTAAGTAACTATGACACAGCTGAATACATATTAACATTTTTACATAGCAATTTATTTAAAACATATCGAGAACCAATTACAAAGCTAAATAATCTTTTTGACTCAGGCGTGTACAACTGCGTATCGTCTAGCATTGTATACTTTGCTCTCGCTATGCGCTTTAACATAACAGTATCAGGAGTAAAAACACATGACCATGCCTTTTGCTCAGTGAACATTGCAGGTACTTCCACCGATGTTGAAACAACTTCACCCTATGGATTTAATCCTGGAGAAAAACGAGAGTTTGAAAACTCTTTTGGTCAAACAGGGTTTATTTACACACCACCGTCAAATTACCGTGACAGAACGAACATTGGAAAACTAGCAATGCTTTCCTTAATCATTCAAAACAACATCGTTGAGTTATATAAAACACAACGCTTTGATACCATTGTTGTACTAGCAGTAAATATTGATGCATTGTTACAAACAAAAGGCTCAAGAGAAGCAATGATTCGAGAATTTGGCAACTATGCAGCCTATCTATCAAAGCGCAAAGAATATGCACAAGGAATTGTTTTTATTTCTAGTGCAGCCAAACACTTTAATGCAGCGTCGGAACTCGAAGAAATTGCAGGATCACTTTTTAACAATGGCATAGCTTCTCTTTTATCATATCGTTCAATCCATCAATTGAGTCAAAATATTCAAAAAGCACAGGATTTTTACACTACCTATAAAGATGTGTCTATTATTCCAAGAGATGTTGTCTCAGAAACAAAAAAGATACTCGATGAAGCAAGTATTCGCACCTTTGTAGAAGGAAAGACATTACAAACTT
>CAYJOZ010000143.1:0-4874 GCA_964371925.1 uncultured Treponemataceae bacterium
TTAGAGTACTACCTTGACATGGTAGGGGTCACTGGTTCGATTCCAGTATTGCCCACTTTTATTTCTGTTATACATACTTCATTTATTTTCGGTATGTTTGTAAAAAACAAACACACAAATTTTGTCATATTGTTATTAGTGCTTTTAGAAGGGTTAAAGTAAAATCTAGGTTTGAGCATAAAAAAAGGTGATTCGTTAGAATCACCTTTTTTGTTATTTGTTTACCCTTTCAACATATTCATTATATTCAGTGTTAACCAAGATTTTTTCGTCTTGTTTGATGAATAAAGGTACACGAACAGTTAAGCCGGTTTCGGTAATAATTGGTTTAGTAGCTCCAGAAACAGTGTCACCTTTTACGTAGTTTTCACTTTCTGCAACAATAAATATCATTTTTTGTGGTATTTTTACATCAATAGGGTTTTCTTCCCAAATTAAGATAGGATATTCTTCACCTTCTTTCAAATAATAACCTAAGTTTTCATTTAAATCAGCTGGAACGTTAATTGTTTCAAAACTTGTGGTATCCATAAACACGTGGTTTTCGCCATCTGAGTATTGGTATTGCGCTGTAACTGTATCTACTGTTGCATCTTCTACCATGTCTGGTGTTTTAATTGTTTGTGTAAGAACTGTTCCGTCTTTTAGATTTTTCATTTTTACTCTAGCAAATGCTGAGCCTTTTCCAGGGTTTACAAATTCTCTTTCTGTTACAAGGTAAGGTGAGTTTTTGATAAGTAAAACTGTTCCCTTGGCGATGTCTCCGCCTCTAATCATGATTATCCTCTTTGAAATAAGTTTAGTTCGGCTATTATAGCGAATTTTTTAGATTGTTTCAATAGTTTTTTTTAAGATTTATTTTTGTGGTTTGATAAATATCAGTTTTAATGACATGGTTTAATATCCTATACTTTAAAATGTTCCTATTTTTTTGTACAAGGGGGCAAAACCAGCTAATTGCGAAGCGCAGTTTTTTCCCCCTTGACCCCCTTTTCCTTGCACGCTTTTTATGTATAGAGTAAATAGCATCTTTATTAAAATTGTATGGGGAAAATAGGTTTTGTTTGTGCTATGAAAACTGAAAACTAAATGTCTTGACATCGGAAACTATGTAGAGTAAACTTATTGTATACGGAACTTTCCATGAAAAATACACAAAAAATCGAAAATACTATTCTTTGGCTCTCATTTGCAATTGCTGTTTGTATTGCAATTGCTGAAATTATAATGGCATTGCATACTCGATCTCAAGCCATACTTTTTGACGCAATGTATGATTCATCGGAACTTGTAGTAATAGGATTTACTCTTTTTTTAGTACCCTTGTTTTATAAGCCCATATCTGAAAAATATCCATTTGGATTTGGGCAAGTTGAATGTGTTTTTATTATTATCAAAGCTTTTATGATGCTTGCTGTTACTCTTGGTCTTTCAATAAACAGTATAGAAATTGCACTGTCTGGAGGAAATACAATAAATGAACAGGAAGTATCTATTTTTCAGCTGATTTTAGGTTGTACAGCTCTTTTTGTCTATATTTGTCTTCAAAAGATTAATAAACGAATATCTTCTCCTATTGCTACGGCTGAAATAATGGGCTGGAAACTTGATGTTCTGTCAGGTTTTGGTATGTCTTTAGCATTCTATCTTTCGTCGTTTTTTGTCGGCACTCCTTTGGAGGTAGTTCGGCCTTATTTTGACCAAATAGTTTCACTTGTGATTGTTGTGCTCATGGTTCCGTCGTTTATCAAAATGATTATCACTTCAATCAAAGATGTATTCTTGTTTTCACCTGAAAAAGAAGTGTTTGAATTTGTAAAAGAGAAGGCAGAGCTTGTTTTAGACGACTTTGATTTTAATCTTGAGTTTTGTGATGTTACGAGAACTGGGCGAAAAATTTGGGTTTCCATATATTTCACGATAAAGGAACCAACATTGCGAATTGAAGATCTAATTGAGGCTACAAATAGGGTGAATCAGGAATTAGCAAAAGAGTTTGAGGATTTTTATGCTGAACTTGTTGTAGAACCGCCTAAAAAGTTTTATTTGAGTGGGTAAAAGGTCTGCATACTTTCCTTGTTTCATTGACATTCTATTATGTTTTATGCTATACTGCGATATAATTTCGAAATAGTAAGAGGCTGATGTTTTAACAGTCAGGTTGATTCATCTTGTACAATAATTTTTAAGCGTTGCTTATGCTATTGTATTAAGTTGTCCTCTACGTCTCGCCGCTAACGCGGTTTTTTATAGGAGTTCCGATGTCAGGACATAGTAAATGGGCGACAATTAAACACGCAAAAGGTGCTGCAGATGCTAAACGCGGGCAGTTGTTTACAAAGTTTATTAAAGAAATCTCAATTGCTGCAAAAATGGGTGGTGGAGACCCTGCTGCAAACCCACGTTTAAGAACAGCGATTCTTAAAGCTCGTGGTGCAAACATGCCTAAAGACAACATTGAAAGAGCGATAAAAAAAGGTACTGGTGAATTAGGTGGAGCAATATACGAAGAAAAATTGTATGAAGGTTATGGAGCAGGTGGTGTTGCTATTCTTGTTGAAGTATTAACAGATAACAATAACCGTGCTGCAGCTAACGTTCGCAACATTTTTTCTAAAACTGGTGGTAACTTAGGTGCTACAGGTTCTGTTGCGTATATGTTTAACCGTAAAGGTGTAATTGAATATGATGCATCTGCAGTAAGTGAAGATGATGTAATGGAAGCAGGCTTAGAAGCTGGTGCTGAAGACATTGCTGCAGAAGATGGAGTAATCACTGTTACAACTGATCCATCAGAATTTGAAAATGTACTTGAAGCTATGCAAGCAAAAGGTTTTGAATCTGTATCTGCTAGTGTATCCATGGTACCTGATACATATTCATCAGTTGATGAAGAAACAACTCGAAAAGTGCTAAAACTTATTGATAAACTTGAAGAAGATGATGACGTACAAAACGTTTATTCTAACTTAGATATTCCAGAAGGTTTTGAAGCTGAATAATTCAAACTCTTTTTCTTCTATACCGGGAACAGTGAAAGCTGTTCCCGAGTCGTATATAGATACACCATCTAAATCTGCCGTTAGGGTACTTGGAATCGATCCAGGACTAGCAAACACAGGGTGGGCAATTGTCGATTATTTTCAAAATCGCTATCGCCTTATAGATTATGGTGTGATTGAAACAAAAAAAGACTCTACCCATGGGGAGCGTTTATTAGAAATCTACAATAGAATAACCAGTGTCATTTCTGAGTTTAAGCCAACTATTGCAGGAATGGAAACGCTGTTTTTTTCACGAAACGTAACGAGTGCGCTTGGCGTCGCAGAATCTCGAGGAGTCCTAATTTTAAGTTTAACACAACATGATATTAACTTAAAAGAGTTTTCCCCAAATGACATAAAAAAATCAGTAACAGGGATTGCAACTGCTGATAAAGCTTTGGTTCAAAAATACGTAGCACTTCTATTAGGGTTAAAGAGCATTCCTAAGCCTGACCATGCTGCCGATGCAATCGCTGCAGCGATTACAAGAATTCATTCATCTAATTTATAATTTTATCTTAACCTTTTTTTTTATATTCCGATAATAAAGCATGAGTACATCAATGGCAATGAACTATCAGTTTTCAGACATCTTTGGTAATGTTTCGACATTAGGAAACAGAGTTCCTCTTTCTCTTCTTAACAGTGATTTTAAACAAGAAGAAAACGAAGATTATTTAAGTTCCCAAATAATCACATATCTAGGCAATAAACGATCTTTACTTGATTTTATTGGTGAGTCTATTGAAACAATTCAAAAAAAGACCGGCAAGGACAAGTTACGTATTTTTGACGTGTTTTCAGGCTCAGGTATTGTGTCTAGATTTTTTAAGCAGCATGCATCATTACTTATTTCAAATGATTTGGAATGCTATACGAAAATAATAAATTCTTGTTACCTGTCTAATAGTTCAGATCGAGACATGGTCGAATTACGCGGGCTTTTTTGTGACTTGAAGGAACAGCTTGAAATGGCAGACTATAAAAACGAGTGGATTACTGGTGTCATTAGAGAAAACTATTCACCAAAAGATGACAACAATATTCAAATGGGTGAAAGAGTCTTTTATACATCGAGAAATGCACACTATATTGATACAGCACGTAAGATTATTTCTGAATATCCTGAACACTCACAAGCTTTTTTTATTGCGCCGCTTCTTGCCTTAGCTTCTGTTCATACAAATACTTCGGGAGTTTTTAAAGGTTTTTACAAAAACAAAGACGGTATTGGTCAGTTTGGTGGCAGAAATAAAGATGCATTGAGTAGAATTACTGCAGAAATGAATATACAGTTTCCTGTGTTCAGTAAGTTTAATTGTGAAACAAAAATATTACAAGGTGATTCAAATGTAATCATTAATGATTTAGACGAAGTTGACGTAGCGTATATCGATCCTCCCTATAATCAACATCCATATGGTTCAAATTATTTTATGTTAAATGTTATTGCTAAAAATGAAGAGCCAAAGTCAATGAGTACTGTTTCAGGTATTGATGCGGACTGGAATCGTTCATCGTACAATAGAGCAAAAGAAGCTTCAAAATCGCTAGAAGATTTGGTTAGCAGAATTAATGCAAAATATGTATTAATTTCATTTAATTCTGAAGGATTTATGTCGACCGATGAAATGAAAACTATGTTAAAAAAATATGGAAAAGTCACAATGAAAGAATGCGAATATAATACATTTAGAGGTTCTAGAAACCTTCAAAACCGAAGCAAGCATGTAACAGAGTTTTTATTTTTACTAAATAAGAAATAGGTTTTACTGTCCGGCATATTTGGTTGCCACTGAAGAACTTCAGTTTTGCAGTGGCAACCTTAGA
>CAYJOZ010000144.1:0-2146 GCA_964371925.1 uncultured Treponemataceae bacterium
GTAGCATAAATAGATTCTTCCATTAGAACAGTGGCGGGCAAAGTCAGAATGACAGGGGTGGGCGCAACAGAATCGGGCAAAGTCGGAATGACAGATGAGTTTAATTAATAAAAAATTATCGAAATAATTATTAGTTATGCTTGCAAAACTTTTTATGATTTATTATAATTAGATGAAATGTGAAGCTTCGATTTAAGAAATGTAAGTAACAATAGGTATAGATGAAAATAATAAAGACATTATATAATGGAAAAACCCACCTCTCTCAGTTTATTTTAGAAAACGATTTTGATACTAGTTATACATGGCTTGTTCGTATTCATGCCTCAACTCCCAGTAAAGACGAATGTTTGCAAATTGCAAAAGAGGTCAAGTCCTCTGTACCAGACGCTACAGTAATTGGTTGTACGGTAGGCGGTGTAATTTTAGATGGGACAATATACGACGATAAAACCCTTATTATGTTTACAGGCTTTGAAAGAGCCACGGTAGTTACCGACTTTTTTTCAATTGACGGAAAAAATGATACAGAAATTGCAGAGCACATAGAAAAATCTTGTGAAGGAGTATCTCCTGCAGTTGCAATTATGCACGTAGGGGGTTTTACACCATATTCAGAAAGAGTAATAGAACGCATATCAAAAACACTTCCAAATGTTCCGTTTGTGGGAGGATTTGCAGGCTGCCAAGATGCACAAGGAAATGTTAATTCTTTTGTATTTGATGAAAAAGGCGTATATGAAAACACCATCAATATTACCTATGTTACAAGCGACTTTGTGCTTTCTTATACAAACGCAATTGTTGGTCATGCACCCATAAGTGACGTGCACACTATTACGGCAATGACCGGTGATTATATCGATGAAATAGATGGTATTTCTTCTGTAGAATGGATTAATACTAAACTTGGAACAACAAAACTGCAAGAAAACAAAGATTTCGCATCAACGGTTTCAACCGATATTTTAGTACGTTTTCCCTTTGTGCTAGAGGGCCGAGATGGCTCAAGTAGGTTTACACAATATGATGCTCAAAAAAATAAACTTCGCCAGTACTATTCACAAGTAGAAAATGGAACAAAGTTTAGAATAGGCTATGTAAGTCCTGTTAAGAGTGTTGAAGAATGGCAAAACCTTTGTTATGATTTACAAAATACACCGGTAGAAACAATGTTTTGCTATAGCTGTCTTTTTAGAAAACTGTTTCTTAACAACCTCTCAAAGTGGGAAATGGCTCCTTTTATTGAACAGGGCGTGTGTGGCGCCTTTATGTTTGGAGAAATTGGTACAAAAAATAATTCCACGTACTACTATAATGGTACCTGCTCTGTTTTTACCATGGCAGAAAAAGTGCATTACTTAAAACCAAATTTAAGCGCTTATGACAGGATAGACGAACTTGATGATAGTAATGCCGAAATGGCACAAACCTTACAAAACTTAATCAAACTCTCAAGTGAAAGAGAAGACTTTGCCATTTTTGAAAGTGCTTTAAAAACGGAAGCACATGCCCTTGCCAGAATGCAGTCTAAAGATGACTCTATGACGGTATTTTTAAAAGAACGGGTAGATGGCGATAACTTAAAGCTTTGTCTTGTTAGCAGTAATGAGGCAGTAAGCGATGATTCTGAAATAAACGGTGTTGCGGCTATTGAGCTCATGATAGATATAAAGTCCTATGCTGATAAGAACATGCCAGATTTATTTTTGCGCTTTTATCGGTTCGGAACATCATCCTTCTTTTTTACATCAGAAAATTCTGTTTCAAGAAAGTCGTTTTCGGATGCAGTAAAAAATCTCTATGAAAAATTTGCACTTGAGGAAGAAACAAATCATTTAAACTTTGCTGTAACGTATCAGGGTAAAAACCCAAGAGAACTATTAGATTACATTCAATCCTCTGCAAAAATAAAAGAGTCTTCTTTTTTTGATTGCGATACAGTTATTGAAGATGATAATGAGTTACAAAGCGAGTTTAAACTAGTTGAAATTATTAAAGATGCCATTGATAACGACAGGGTAATTCCTTATTTTCAAGGTATTTATGATAGTCATAAAAATAACTTTTTTGCTTATGAGTCATTAATGAGACTTCAAACGAGCGATGGCGAACTACTTACTCCCGGATTTTTTTTAGATGTTGC
>CAYJOZ010000144.1:2156-3444 GCA_964371925.1 uncultured Treponemataceae bacterium
ATGGTATGCAAAGTTCTCGATATTTTTGCAGAAAGAACAGAAGTTATTACCTTAAATATATCTTCATTAGATATTCATTCAGAAGATTTTACACGTGCTGTATTAAAAAGACTTGATAAAATGACAAACCCTTCTCATTTTATCTTTGAACTTGTTGAAACAGAAAAGTTTGCAGGTCAAGAACTATTACGGCAGTTTATTAGAAAGCTAAAAAGATATGGTGCTAAAATTGCCATTGATGACTTTGGATCGGGTTACTCAAATTTTATTGAAATTGGCAACTTAGAAATTGATTATATAAAAATAAATGGCTCTCTTACAGAACTTTTAGGAACCGATAAGAGCTATGACCAAATTCTTGATAGTATTCATTTTTTAAGTAAAAAAATGCAAGTAGAACTCATAGCAGAATGTGTAGAAACACCTGTTATGCAAAAAACACTTGTAAATCATGGGGTGCGTTATTCTCAAGGATATCTATTTTCTCGTCCTATGCCAACTGACCAATTGTATATTGTTTCAGAAGAGAACAACATACAGAATACTGAAAGTGATAACAGTGCTGTTACAACTCTCTATGATAAAAAAATTAATAAGAAATTCCAATACACTAGTTTAATATGGGGAGGATTTTTTGCATCTTTAGCAATTATTATTGCTATTATTTTCTTTTCATCACATAATCTTACACTTGTTGAAGATATGAATGATATGTTTTTACTTGAAATTTCTGAAAGAAGTGCAGAAAAAGTTTCAGATAGAGTTTCGGATGCAAAAGGTATTTTAGAAACTATTGCGTATTCAATTTTCTCTCATTCTCACGATGAAAATGAATTACCGTTAATGTTGCAAGACTTAACTACCGCCCATAACTTTGATAATTTATATGTATCGATAAGTGGTTCAGTACCTGTAGATTCAAATGGAACAGAGCTTTCCTCAGACATCTACCTACAATTAAATGGAGCATTACCAGGAGAAATAAAAATGCTCCCGTGGGGAACTGATGTGCAAAGTGGCAAAAAATATTTTGCGATGGCCCTCTCATTTTATTTAAATGAAAACCCCTATGCAGAATTATACGGAATAATATATCTTGAAAACTTTGCAAAAGTATTGAATTTAAAAAGCGAAGAAGGTGGAGGCTTTTCTCATCTTTTTGACTTAAGCGGAGAGCCGCTTATTCTTAGTCAAAACACAGAGAATCGATATGTAAGTGGCGATATGTATGATTATGTTGACAATCTTAATATACAAAATGGAAATACTTCAGAAGCAGTAAAAATAG
>CAYJOZ010000144.1:3454-4837 GCA_964371925.1 uncultured Treponemataceae bacterium
ACATACAAAATGGTGCACAATCTTTGGTAAAATTTATCGTAGAAGGAGAAAAAAGAACGGTTACATTTACTCCGATACCACAAACCAATTGGTGTGTAGCTAGTGTATTGCTTAATGATGAATCAAATAGAATCGTCGGTTCTATTAATAATGCAACTATTGTTTTTGTAATTTCTATTCTTTTTATATTTGGACTATTTTTAAGTTATAGTATAATATTAAACCGAAGGAATGAGCGCATCTTAAAAAAAGCATTAGAATCAAGCTTTTACCTTACAAACAGTTTGCAATCTACAATCGAAACTGATACATTAACAAATACCTATAGTAGGAGTGCTGCGCAAGAAAAAATATCAGAAGTGCTTTTGCGCTGTGAAAAAGATAAAAACAACGTTCATGTAATAATGATTGCCGATGCAGATAATTTTAAACAAATTAATGATACCTATGGCCATCAAATAGGTGACCAGTATCTACTGGAATTTGTAAGTGCACTAAAGAGTAGCCTTCGAACAGGTGATATATTAGGACGCCTCGGTGGAGATGAGTTTGTTATAATGCTAAATAATATTACGTCAAAAGAAAATGCTAAAACTGTTATTGAAAGAATTATTATAAATGTAAATGCAATTTCAATTAAAGATGTAGACTTAAGCAATGTTGGTATAAGCATAGGCGCTGTTATGGTGCCGGACTATTCAACCGACTACATGCAACTCAACAACATGGCCGACAAAGCCCTGTATAAAGCAAAACACGCAGGAAAAAGCACCTACGCATTTTACGAAGAAAAGTAGAATATAATTACGAATTACTAGTAACGAATTTTAAAAATGAGCGAAGGTACGCACCATGGAAGGTGCTTTAGCGAATAGTATACGAGTTTTGCGCTATTCGTTTAACTACGTCTTCTCAAAACTCGAGAAGCGCCCAGCTTCAAATTTCCTAAATATTGCCCCTGGGTTTTGTACTCTCAAGCGTCCTTTTATCTAAACTTGCAATAGCTTCATCAATGTATGCAATCATCTTGTCCTTATCACTTAGATGCCCACTTACGGGAACTAAATTAAAATAATGGCTTCCAAAAAAGTAAGCATCGTTTAATTCAAGCGACTGTAATAAAAGCTGCTCTTCTTTTAGCATTTCAAGCTCTGTAAGTTCTACATAGCTTCCCTCATTTGCAAATTTTTCAAGTTCACTTCCGGGGGTAACAGAGGTTGGCATAACAGAAACCATGTAGGGCTGTGTTTTATTTAAAAGTTCAGATGTTTCTTTTACGTTAAGTTCACTGTTTCCCTTTCCTGCAACTCCTACCATTAAAAGGGCATCGTACCTGAGACCTGCTTCATTAAGCTTTGCAAGCTGCTCATAAGAATCTTTTAC
>CAYJOZ010000145.1:0-4804 GCA_964371925.1 uncultured Treponemataceae bacterium
CAAAGCAAAAGATACAAGCAAGAGCCCGACCCCGTAAGTGGCAACCTATGTGTTGCCACACGGGGAAACGCCCAAATTTCTACCTTGAAAAAAGGTTCGTTTTCTGTTACTATAAAACATCACACTTTATCAGGGGAGTTCTATGTCTACACCACTTCAAACCTATTTACAATCTGTGCCGAATGATAAGCAAAGCGCAGAGATGATTGCCTATGTTGCAAACCTTCAATTAACCGCTCAGGTGAATCCTGCTATTGCAGCTTCCATCGTAAACGAGCTTGAAGCACAACGCACACACTTAAAGTTAATAGCGAGTGAAAACTATTGTTCAATTAACACACAAGTAACTATGGGAAATCTTTTAACCGACAAATATGCCGAAGGTTATCCGGAGCATCGTTATTATGGTGGATGCGATAATGTAGACGCTGTTGAAAGTGCCGCTGTTGAAGAAGCAAAACTCCTTTTTGGCGCAGACCATGCATATGTACAACCACACTCAGGGGCTGACGCAAACCTTGTAGCATACTGGGCAATACTTAACAATCGAATTGAAATGCCAGCTTTGGAAGAGCTTGGCGAAACAAATATTTCAAATCTTGACGACAAAGCATGGAAAGAGCTCAGAGCAAAACTTGGAAACCAAAAAATGCTCGCCCTCGACTATTACTCAGGGGGACATCTCACACATGGCTATCGACAAAATATTTCTTCAAGAATGTTCGAAGCCTATTCATATACGGTAGATAAAGAAACAGGCCTTTTGGACTACGATGCAATAGAAAAACTTGCAATGGAAATAAAACCCACCCTTTTACTTGCAGGCTATTCTGCATATCCTAGAGCTATTAATTGTAAACGCTTTAAAGAAATAGCAGACAAATGTGGAGCTGTTTTCATGATGGACATGGCTCACTTTGCAGGACTTGTAGCTGGAAAGGTATTTACGGGCGATGAGGACCCTGTAAAATGGGCAGATGTTGTAACAACCACAACACACAAAACGCTCAGAGGGCCTCGTGGTGCTTTAGTTCTATGCAAAGAAGCGTTTGCAGAAAGCGTAAACAAAGGATGCCCACTTGTATTGGGAGGGCCTTTACCACATGTTATGGCTGCAAAAGCAATTGCTTTTAAAGAAGCCAGAAGTAAGACATATGAAGAATATGCACATAAAGTGCAAGACAATGCACGAAGCTTAGCTGAAGCATGCGTATCACTTGGCATGAAACTACAAACAGGCGGAACCGACAACCACCTCATGCTTATTGACGTTACAACATATGGATTAACAGGGCGACAAGCAGAAAATGCCCTTTTTGAATGCGGTGTAACCCTTAACAGAAACTCACTTCCATTTGACCCTAATGGTGCATGGTGGACAAGTGGTATTCGTGTTGGAACCCCTGCAACAACAACCCTAGGCATGGGTAAAGAAGAAATGAAAGAAATCGCCTCTATTATCGACACCGCCCTCAAAGGCACAAAACCAGGCTTAACAAAAGACGGAAAACCAGCCAAGGGAAAAATTGACCTTGATGCAAATGTTCAAACAGAGGTAAAAAACCGTGTTGCAGATTTATTATCTAAGTTTGTTTTATACCCTGAACTAGATTTAGATTTCTTAAAAGCACACTTTGTAAAATAATAAAAGGAAGACAAAACAATGAAAGAATGCGAAGAATATGTAAAATTGGCAAGTGAAAACTTTGCAAAAGGAATGAATTGCTCCCAAGCCGTTGCTTGCGCGTTTGCAGAAGATGTTGGACTAGATAGAAGCGTAGCAGCAAAAATAGCATCATCGTATGGAGGCGGAATGGGTCACTTAGAAGAAGTATGCGGTGCATTAACAGGCGCTTTTACGATATGTGGATTTAAATACGGATTTGATGAAAAAATGGCAGAAGAAAGCGGCAATATTGGCTCCTTAAAAGAAGCGCAAAATGTACGCATACAAAAGCTTGCAAAAGGTTTTACCGACACCAACAAATCTTACCTTTGTAGAGATTTATTAAAAAAGGCAGGTACCGATAGAAGAGCATATTGCAAAACACTCGTAGAAGAATCTGCAAGAAACTTTGCCAAAATGTTACAAGAAGAAACATAGCAAAAAAAATGAAGTGGTACAAAAGACCACTTCATTTTTTTTTGCTTTAAAGCTTTGTTACCCACAATCCATGAAGATTGCAGTATTCATACACTTCTATAACCTTATCGTCATCGGTTAATGCAAAGGTAACTTCAGGTTTATCGCCTGGATTTAAACCTTTTCTCTGCCCACCTTTTTCAGTGTGTGCATAAACCCATTGAATAGAGTGTGCATCTTCCATTGGATGAGGAACTGATCCTACAGATACTGTTACAAGATTTCCATTTACTGCTACAACTGGCACATGTTTTTCTTGTGCTGCATCAACAGTGTTAGGAACGAGTTCTTCCATTTTTTCACCGCAGCAAACCATAGGTACACCAGCATCTTTAATAGTGCCAATGAGGTTTCCGCAGTGCTTACAAATAAAGAATTTTACATTATACATAAATGCCTCCATGTTCTAATTATAGCATGAAAGCCGACACTTGTGCAATTTTTTTTACGATTATTTTTTTTCCTCGGTGACCTAATCACAAAGATAGAAAGCTAAAACATGATAGTAAAAATCGGCAAGGATGTATTCGAAAAAATCTTAGTGTGCCAAGGAACGCGACAAGGACGTCGCGAAAGGGAATAGTAAACGATGTTTTAGCAACGCTAAAACTTGATAGTAAAAATCGGCAAGGATGTATTCGAAAAAATCTTAGTGTGCCAAGGAGCGCGACAAGGACGTCGCGAAAGGGAACAGTAAACGATGTTTTAGCAACGCTAAAACTCGATAGTAAAAATCGGCAAGGATGTATTCGAAAAAATCTTAGTGTGCCAAGGAGCGCGACAAGGACGTCGCGAAAGGGAACAGTAAACGATGTTTTAGCAACGCTAAAACTCGATAGTAAAAATCGGCAAGGACGCCGATTTTTACGTATTACTCCGAATCGTAAGTAATAAGCGTTCGCACCTTTGTTGGTGAAAGAACTTTTTCATAGTTAAGGAAAGGAAGACCAACAACACCAAAAAACTCAGCAACACTTGCGCCTGCTTGCTCAAGTATGGAACGGGCAGCATTTAAAGTTCCACCAGTTGCAATCAGATCATCAATTACTAAAATGTTTTGCCCTTTTTGTATATCACTTTTATGTATTTCAACTTCGGCACTACCATATTCAAGCTCATACTTGCAAGACCAAACATCCCCTGGAAGTTTACCTTTCTTGCGAATAAGAATTAAAGGGATACCAAGCCTATCGGCCAAAGGTGCTGCAAACAGAAAGCCTCTTGACTCAACACCTGCAACAGCATCAACTTTAATATCTTTATACATTTCCACAGCACAATCAAGACAATAACGATAAGCTTGTGGATTAACCAATATGCCTGTAATGTCATAAAATAAAATTCCTTCACCAGGAAAGTTAGGCACTCTTCGAATTGCCTTGTCGATTAATGTAATATCCATGCCTCTATTTTACCGTATATAACGTGTTTTTACAAGTAGTGAATACAAAAAAATATCCCCTGATTAGTTTAGATTAATCACAACTTTATATTCGGCTATATAAATACAGTTCCGTAGCTCTCTTGATTTTTCCTGTTGTTTCACGTATAATGATTATACTATTTAAAATAACACAAGGACAATTATTGATGAGTGACCAAAGCCAAAATGCTGACTCTCAAATTAATGCTCTACAAGAACAAATAAAAATTCTCAAGCATATAAACAACGAAAATGCTGATTTATTAAAATTTTATGACCGCGATACTCTAACAGGATTATTAACAAAAGAAGCCTTTTTTAGAGAAACGAAAAAACTCTTAAAAAAATATCCTGATGAACAATTTATTTTTATGCGATATGACATCGACAAATTCCAGACAATAAATGCATTATTTGGCTACGAAGAGGGTGATAGGTTATTACAATACTGTGCTGACGAAGTGAGAGCAACTGGTGAAACTCATAAAGAGTGTGTCATTGGTAGAATAGATGCAGATATTTTCACACTTTGTGTAAAATATGATCCTCATGCAAACCTTCAACCATCATCTGCAGCAACAGAATCTTTTTTAGAGGGTTTTCGCGAGGATTATCGCTTTAATGTATCAGTCGGCATTTACCTTGTGCAAGATTCAAATGAATTAGTACGTGATATTTATTCAAAAGCAACACTTGCATCAAGAAAGTGTAAAGATAACTCGAGCTTACACTATTTTCTTTATGATGAAGAAACAGACAAAGAGTTAACTAATCAGCAAATTATTTCGTCAGAGATGCATAAAGCATTGAAGCAAAAAGAGTTTGTAATATACTTCCAACCAAAAGTAGATTTAAAAACAAAAAAAATGGTGGGTGCAGAAGCATTAGTTAGGTGGATTCATCCCCAAAGGGGCATTGTTCCTCCTTCAGAGTTTATACCTGTCTTTTATAAAAATGGATTTATATCACAGCTAGACCTTTACGTTTTTGAAGCTGTATGTGCCCATCTAAAAGAATGGAAAGATAAGGGTCTAAAACTTGTGCCTGTATCAATAAACATGACACAGGTAAGTATGATGGATGAATCGCTCCCCCAAAAGCTTTTTACCTATATGCAAATATATGGCATTGAAAAAGAGTACATCCATTTAGAAATTACCGAAGGCTCTTATTCTGTTGATACCGATAAGTCAATAAAATGCGCAAAGGAATTTAGTAAAAAAGGCATACATTTAGAA
>CAYJOZ010000146.1:0-4698 GCA_964371925.1 uncultured Treponemataceae bacterium
TCGCTATATTTATAGCGACAAAATAATATTAAGTTTGCAACGCAAACTTCTAAATAAAGACCGAGATACCACCTGTATCGAAGTCTTTATTATTGCTCCTTATAAAAAACAAGGAAAAAATATCAATTTTTGAACTTGTCTTTTTAGCTGTCGCTATATTTATAGCGACAAAATAATATTAAGTTTGCAACGCAAACTTCTAAATAAAGAGCGAGATACCACCTGTATCGAAGTCTTTATTATTGCTCCTTAAAAATTTTTTATACTTAAATTATAAGGCATAAATATTCATAACGCAAGTTATATTTTAAACATTTTTGTACAATTGTTTATTTTTGTAAGAAGAAATTATTGGTAAATTCTTTGAATTTTATAGAATTTGCGAACATTTATCTTGTATATTTATCAAAAGGTGATATAATTTAAGTAATAAGATTTTAAAAAAGTATACGAGGGAACAAATGAATATAAGTCAATTTGCAAAGCTTGCAATGGATAACCATAGTTTTATGTGTTACATAGTTGATATTGATACATTTGAGTTATTATATGCAAATGAAACTGCTCGAGCTACTTTTACTCCATTTTCACCCGATTTTGTTCCTGGAAAAGCATGTTATAATTATTTGCACGGTTTTAAGGAGCCCTGTAGTTTTTGCAATAACAATATATTACAAGAAGGTCAGAAATTATTTTCTAAAATACAAAACATCAGAAATGAAAAATTCTACTCTCACATTGATACTCTATTAACCATAAATGGACGAAGGTTAAAAATCACTTATGCCTATAATGCAGAAGAACACGATGAAGAGTTTGCTTCATTAACAAAAAAGCTCTCAATTGAAGATACACTCATTAAATGCGTTAAAACACTTGCAGAGGATATTCATATAGATAGAGCTATTGTAAATCTCTTATCGATACTATGCGAGTTCTATAACGCTGATAGGTCATTTATTTATGAGCTTGACCATAATTCTAAAACGGCAAAAAATGTGTATGAATGGTGCTTAGACCCTAGATTAGGCACTTCATCGGACACACCCATAGTTATGAGTGAAGAGGAACTAACCCCCCTCATTCATGCTCTTGAAACAGATGGAGAAATGGCTATTGAAGATATTGAGACAGAACTTGATCATAATAGCGCATTCTATAAGTTTTTAGCTAAAAGAAATAAAAAGTCTATACACGTAGCACCAATATATTCAAATGGAAAACTTGAATATTTTATGGGTGTAAACAACATGAAAGTAAGCACAAAGGATGTTACACTATTACATTCTGCAATAGTTTTTGTTGCAGATGAAATCAAAAAAAACAATATATTAAAGCAACTTGAGCACCTATCATATACAGATATTCTAACAAACCTTTACAACAGAAATAAATATTTAAAGTATATTGATGAGCTAAACCCGCGCGCTCTAAGCTCAATTGGATTTATTCATATAAATTTAAACGAACTAAAACGCTTAAACGAATTATATGGCGAAAAATACGGCGACAGCATACTACAGCAAGCAGGCAAATTACTACAAAAATGTATTCCATATGATATTTTCAGACTCTCAGGAGATGAATTTATTGCATTATGCCAAAATATTACACGAGAAGACTTTGATACTTTGATTAGCCTGTTGCGAAAAGAAGCAAAAAAACAAAATGATTATTCATTTGCAGTAGGTGGTATTTGGCAAGAAAAGAACATCAGTATTAGACAAGGTTTAACGCAAGCAAATGATATTATGGTATCTGAGAAGCAAAACTATTACAAAGAAAAAACAACCGATAAATTGCAGTCACGATTGAACCCAGTTGAGATTCTACTTGACGAAATAGAGAATAACCTTTTTACTATATATTTGCAACCAAAAGTAAATCTTTTATCAGGCAAAATTGCTGGAGCAGAAGCTTTAGTTAGAAAATTTGATATACAAGGTAAAATAGTGCCCCCTGATAGATTTATACCAATATACGAAAATGAAGGGACTATAAAACATGTAGATTTTTTTGTTCTTGAGCAAGTATGTATATTGCTCGAAAAGCTTATTAAAGATAATAAAGCAGTTCCGATAGCCGTAAACCTATCTCGGGTGTCATTTCTCTCCTACGACATAATAGATGAAATTGTATCGATTTGCGATAAATATTTAATTCCACACCATTATATAAAAATTGAACTTACTGAAAGTGTAGATAAAATGGATTTTGAGTTTTATCATAAAAAGATGAAAGTATTACGTGAGCACGGATTTGAAATTTCATTAGATGACTTTGGAGCAAAACATTCTAATCTAGTAATGTTAACTATGGCTGAATTTACAGAAGTAAAGATTGACAAGGGTTTAATTGACAATATTACAACAAGCGCAGAAAATAGAACAGTAGTTCGAAATGTTATAAAGATGGTGAAAGAGCTTGGAAAGTCAGCATGTGTTGCAGAAGGTATCGAAACAAAAGAGCAAATGCAAGTATTGCAAGATTTTGGATGCGACTATGTTCAAGGCTACTATTTTTACAGACCTTTACCTATCCAAGATTTTTTAATTGAGTACGAGAATAACAGAGATTCTAAATCAAATAATTTAGAAATGATTGGTCAGTTTACAGGAAAAGCTTACGATGTAAGTTATGATGAGCTATATTCTATAATCCAGTTCATGCCTCTTTGCGTAAATTTATGGAATAATAAAAGAGAAAATATTATGGCAAATACAAGAGCGGCTGAACTTTTTGACCTTAAATGCGAAAAAGAATACTTGGAAAATTTTTCCAAACTTTCCCCAGAATTTCAACCAGATGGCAGGACATCGGGTGAATCAAGCCTGTTTAATATGAACGAAGCGCGTAATAAAGGCTTTTACAAATTTAATTGGTTACATAAAAAGCTTGACGGGTCACCACTTCCCTGCGAAATTACACTTGTTAAACTAGATGTAAAAAGTGAAGAGGGAGATTACCTTATAGCAGGGTATACTCGAGATTTGCGAAGTCAAATAGCAGGTGGAGCAGAAGAGAATTCAACAAGTGCATATTTCTTTAACGAAGTATCCGATAAAACGTTATTTGATACGATTTCAGACATCTCAGAAGAATTCTTTTGGGCTTATAGTAATAAATTAAAAACAATACAATTTTTTGGGCGAGGAAGACGCATACTTGCTCTACCAGAGAGAAAAATGAAGTTCCCTGAAGAAATATATGAAAATAATATAATACCCGATGAATATTCAGATATTTTTATGGAATTTACCCACGCAATGGAAGAAGGTCGCTGCCTCCCAATTGAACTTGACTTTAACCTACCAGATGGGCAAAAAGAGCATTTTAGAATTGATTACAGAATAATACTCGACAACGATGGAAAGCCTCTATTTTCTATAGGAAAAACTGCGGTAATACCTAGGTAAAAGTAGAAAAAAAGGCAACACATAGGTTGCCTCATAACAAAATAGGGTAATGCGTGACCTACGTGTCACGCATTAATTAACGTACGCAGTCTCGCGTAATTTCACTGATAGAATGAACACCACACATTGCCATGGTATCCTTTAGTTCTAGAGCAAGCTTTTCTACGTACGCTTTGACCCCTTCAGTTTCGCTTCCATAGACTGCATTAACAAATGGTCGACCAATCAACACAGCATCTGCACCCAAAGCAAGTGCTTTAAACACATCTAATCCAGTACGAATTCCGCCATCAACGAAAACTTTCATTCTTCCATTTACAGCTAATGCTATTTCTTCTAATACTTCACACGTTGATGGACATTGGTCTAAAACGCGCCCACCATGGTTAGAAACAACAATTCCGCTAGCTCCTGCATCTAGAGCTTTTAGAGCTCCCTTCACCGTCATAATACCTTTTATAATAAAGGGAAGGCCGGCATATGAAATAATTTCTTTTAATTCTGATACTGTTTTACTTCCTGCAGGTGGTGTTAAATTCTTTAAAAATGGTAGCCCTGCTGCATCAATATCCATAGCTATAAATTTTGCACCGGCATCTTTAGCTAGATCAATCTTTGAAAAAATAGTAGCTGTATCCCATGGCTTAACTGTTGGAACTCCGTTCCCATTTGCATTTTTTATAGCCGCACACGCACCTTTATATACATCTGGGTTACCACCATCTCCAGTGAAGGCAGCTATGCCTGCTTTTTCGCATTCACGCACTAAAATGTCATTGTATTGCATATCGTTATATTTATCGCCGTAATGCATATTCATAGCACCTACAGGAGAGGCAAAAAAAGGATATAAGTACTTATTTCCAAAAAGTTCAATTTCTGTTTCAACTATTTTGTTTTCGCAAATCGTATCCATATTAACGCAAATCTCTTGCCATTTTTGATAGTTTCGGATAAATCCTGTTGCTAACCCTTTAGCTCCAGGGCCTGGCATGCTTGCCTTACATGCAATACCGTTACATATTGGGCAAGCCTTACAAAACGGTCCCATTTGCCCTTTGGTATTTTCTAAAACTTCTTGATAATTCATTTTCCTCTCCTTTTTACAGTTTTCAACCGTAGACTGCTTTTATTTTTTTGTCTGAAACTTCGTTTCGATTTTTTTCAAAATTATGTTATAATTTTTATTATTCTGCTTTGAGAGTAAAGCATTTTAAAATGTTCCTATTTTTTAATATGAGAGGGAAAACCAGCTTTTTGCAGCGCGCAGTTTTTCCCTCTC
>CAYJOZ010000147.1:0-4671 GCA_964371925.1 uncultured Treponemataceae bacterium
CTTGGTTGGGTAACAGTAACAGGTGACCCAGATTATGGTCTATATGCAACATTCCACACAGAAAGCTTTGGAGCTGCAGGAAACCGTTCATTCTATTCAAATCCTCGTGTAGACGAATTACTAACAATTGGTAGAACTACTGGCGATCCAGAAACACGTATGGAAGCATACATGGAAGCTCAAGAAATTATTTTCGAAGATGCGCCTTGGATTTTCACATGGCAAGGTGAAGACCTTAATGCTACAAGAGCAAATATTAGAGGATTCACAAACAATCCAGCAGGTCACCACAGACTTGATACTGTTTATTTCAGTGAATAATTAACATGTAAAAATTAGTATTTATAGAGCACCTCTAAAAACTTCAGATTTTTAGAGGTGCACAATACAATTTTTACATTCAAGAAAGCGGTATGTTGTATATTTGACATACCGTCTTTCTTTTTTAGGAGGCATTTTGTCTAAGTACATTTTAAGACGATTTTTAATGATTATACCGGTATTATTTGCCGTGTGCTTTGTTATTTTTACATTGCTTTATTTTACACCGGGAGACCCGGCACAAATTATGCTTGGAGAACAAGCAGACCCCAATGATGTGGCACAACTCAGAGAAGAACTTGGTTTGGACGACCCATTTTTTGTTCAATTTGGAAGATACATACTTAATATCCTACAGGGAGACTTGGGTGTTTCATATAAAACAGGACGACCTGTTCTTGACGAACTAGCAGCACGATTTCCTACAACAATGCTTCTTTCATTGTTAAGCATTCTAGTGGCTGTTGCCATTGGTGTCCCAGTTGGCATAATATCAGCAACCAAGCAATACTCATTGTTTGACAATAGCGCTATGGTTCTAGCCCTCTTAGGGGTCTCAATGCCAAACTTTTGGCAAGGAATGGTTTTAATTCTTGTCTTTTCAGTAAACTTAAATATCTTACCAGCTTCAGGCTTTTATACGCCTGCTCACTGGATTCTACCTTGTTTAACAATAGGCACAAGTACAGCTGCAATTATTACTCGTATGACACGCTCAAGTATGTTAGAAGTAATTAGACAAGATTACATACGTACAGCACGAGCAAAAGGACAAAAAGAGTCTGTGATTACAATGCATCATCAGTTAAAGAATGCTCTTATTCCAGTAATTACCGTTATTGGTCTGCAGTTTGGCTACCTTTTGGGTGGAGCAGTGCTTACAGAATCAATTTTTGCAATTCCAGGTCTTGGAAAATTAATGGTAGATTCAATTAAGGCTCGCGATTATCAAGTTGTACAAGGCGGTGTATTATTGATAGCTGTTGCATTTGTTATAGTAAACTTGCTTGTAGACATATTATACGCATATGTTGACCCTAGAATTAAGGCAAATTACAGCGTAGCAAAAAAAGGATGGTCATTCAAATGGAAAAAGTAAATAAAAAACAAAGCCAATTTAAGGCGACATGGAAAAGAATGTCTCGCAACAAATTTGCAATGTTTGGCCTAGCAATAATACTTATACTTATAATTTGTGCAATTTTTGCAGATATAATTGCACCTTATGGCTATGCAGACCAAGACTTAAAACGTCGGTTTTTACCACCAAGTCTCGAACACCCTTTTGGAACCGATAACTTTGGCCGTGATGTTTTTAGTAGAGTAATATATGGTACCAGAATTTCATTGCAAGTTGGATTCGTTGCAGTTGGTATTGCAAGCATCGTGGGAGGACTTCTCGGAGCTTTAGCAGGATATTATGGAAAACTTGTAGATAATGCAATTATGCGTGTAATTGACGTTATGTTAGCAATTCCAAGTATTCTTTTAGCAATTGCTATTGCAGCGTCCTTTGGTTCAGGACTTACAAATGTTATGATAGCTGTTGGTATTTCTTCAATACCAACGTATGCACGTATAGTTAGAGCATCAGTATTATCAGTTAGAGAGCAAGAATTTGTCGAAGCTGCTCGAGCAACAGGTGCGTCAGACTTAAGAATTATATTCTCACATATTTTGCCTAATGCAATGTCACCAGTAATTGTACAAGCAACACTCGGCGTTGCAAGTGCAATTTTATCTGCAGCAGGACTAAGCTTTATTGGACTCGGTATCCAACCACCAATTCCAGAATGGGGTGCTATGCTTTCTGCAGGACGTGCTTATTTAAGAGAATATCCACACATGGTTATGTTTCCTGGTGTAACAATTATGCTTACCATCTTTGCACTCAACCTTTTTGGAGACGGTCTTCGTGATGCTCTTGATCCTAGACTCAAGCGATAAGGGAGAATTGAAAAAGTACGTTTCTTTTTCAGCATCTCTATGAGTTTGTAGCAAAGCTGTTACTAGCATTGTCGCAAACATCGCATAACATTAAAGAAGGTAGTTTAAAACTGATGTTTTTCACTACCATTGACAAGGAAAAATTATGGCAGAAAATTTATTAACAATAGAAGATTTACATATCCGTTATGTCACCGATGATGGCACTGCTAATGCAGTAAACGGTGTAAGTCTCAACATAGAAAAAGGTAGTACACTTGGCCTTGTTGGTGAAACAGGTGCGGGTAAAACTACTACCGCGCTTGGAGTTTTACGATTAGTACCAAATCCACCGGGAGAGATTTTAAAAGGTAAAATTATTTACGATGGTGAAGATATTTTACAGGTTAGTGAAGCAGAAATGAGGAAAATTCGAGGTAGAAAAATCTCAATGATTTTCCAAGACCCTATGACATCTCTGAACCCTGTAATAACAGTTGGAGAACAAATTCAAGAAGTAATTCTTTTACATGAAGACATAAGCCCAGCTCAAGCTTTGGAAAAAGCAGGAATTATGATGGAAAAAGTAGGGATATCCGCAAGCAGATTGGGTGATTATCCGCATCAATTTTCAGGTGGTATGAAACAACGTATAGTTATTGCTATGGCTATAGCATGTGAGCCTGAGCTTATTTTAGCAGATGAGCCTACTACCGCTTTGGATGTTACAATACAAGCACAAGTATTAGACTTAATTTCAAAGCTAAAATCAGAATTAAATACGTCAATGCTTTTAATTACCCATGATTTAGGCGTTGTTGCAGAGGTTTGTGACCACGTTGCAATTATGTATGCTGGTGAAATCATAGAATATGGAACAGTGGAACAGATATTTACAGATCCAAAACATCCATATACAAAAGGATTGTTTCAGTCAATACCTAATCTTGAAAGTGATGTAGAACGGCTTATTCCAATTGAAGGTTTAATGCCTGACCCAATGAATTTACCAAGCGGTTGTAAATTTCATCCTAGATGTACAAGTTGTATGGATATTTGTTCACAAAAAGACCCAGAAATAACAACTTTAAAAGAAAGTCATACTGTACGCTGTTATTTACACAGCAAGGAGGTGTAAATATGGATACCAATATTATTCTAGAGGCAAAGGACTTATGCAAGTATTTTAAAACACCTAAAGGAATGCTCCATGCAGTTGATGGAGTCAACTTTACTCTAAAAAAAGGTGAAACACTTGGGGTAGTTGGTGAAAGTGGTTGTGGTAAAAGTACCCTTGGTCGTACCCTACTCCATTTAACTGATATTACTTCAGGAGAAGTATTTTTTGATGGTCAAGACATCACGAATGCTCATGGCAAAGAATTGAAAGAACTTAGACGACAAATGCAAATTATATTTCAGGATCCTTTTTCTTCGCTTGATCCTAGAATGTCGGTAAGTCAAATTATTGCAGAGCCTTTAAAAATTTACAAGATGTTTAATACTCGACAAGAAGTTGATAAGCGTGTAAAAGAGCTTATGGATATTGTAGGTTTGGCTGAAAGACTATCAAATGTTTATCCACACGAATTAGATGGCGGAAGGCGCCAAAGAATTGGAATTGCACGTGCCATTGCATTGCAGCCAAAGTTCATAGTATGTGATGAACCCGTCTCTGCACTTGATGTTTCGATTCAAGCACAAGTAATAAACCTTTTACAAGATTTGCAAAAAGAATTAGGGTTAACATATATATTTATTACGCATGATTTCTCTGTAGTTAAACATATTTCGGATCATATTATTGTAATGTATCTTGGAAATGTAATTGAATCTGCGCCTAAGCATGAGCTTTTTGCAAACCCACTACATCCATACACAAAAGCATTGCTTTCTGCAATACCTAAACCTGTTTACAAAGCAAAAAGTGAGAGAATTATCCTAAAAGGAGAAATTTCATCTCCAATTGAGCCAAAACCCGGTTGTAGATTTGCACCGAGATGCGCTTATGTAAAGGATTCATGTACATGTGAAACTCCTGCACTGCAAGAAGTAAAGACTGAGCACTTTGTGGCGTGTCCATACGCAACAAGCTTATAGTGAGAAAAGCGACTTTGAGAAACCAAAGTCGCTTTTTTTTACTTACAATTTTTTAAAATTGTCCTTCCCTACTCCACAAAGTGGGCATACCCAGTCATCAGGAATATCAGCAAAGGCTGTTCCAGGCGCTATCCCACTATCTGGGTCGCCAACTGCAGGATCATATACATACCCGCATACCGTACATTCATACTTGTCCATAATTACTCCTATAAAAAGTCAATGAAAAAACATAGGGTGAAAATATGAAATATTTTCATACGTTTTTCAACTTGTCTTTTTAGCTGTCGCTATATTTATAGCGACAAAATAATATTAAGTTTG